>NZ_DBNHWK010000053.1:0-26586 GCF_057140465.1 Gaiella sp. | reverse complement strand
GCGGCCCCCGAGAGCGAGGCCGCCGCCGCGATCGGCGCCGTCGCGGACGCCGTGCGGGATCCGCGCCCGGGCGCGATCCGCAAGCCGCTCGACATCCTCTAGCGGCCGTCGCCTGCGGGGGTGCATCCGGGGGTCGATCCACCGGCCGTCGGCGAAGTAGGCTCGGGACATGACGCGGAGGGCGCGCCGGACGTGACCGAGGCCGAGGCGGAGCGCCGGCTGCGGCGGCTCGGGCTCGCGCCCGAGGACGTCCGCGTCCTCGTCGAGCACTTCGCGGAGGCCGACCGCCGGGGCAAGGCGAGCCACGGGCTCGCACGGGTCGCCTGGCTCGAGGCCCAGGCGTTCGACCCGCGGGCTCGGCCGCGCCGCGTCGCCGCCGAGCCCTGCTTCGAGCGCTGGGACGGTGCCGGCGCCCTCGGCTACCTCACGCTCGATGCCGTCTGCCGGTCGCTGCTCGACGACGCGCTGTCGGAGCCCCGTCTCGTCGTCGCCGAGCGCTGCTTCCCGACCGGGGCGCTCGGGCTCTGGGCCCGGCGGCTCGCCGAGGGCGGGCTGATCGCGCTGCTGACGGCGACGTCGCCCCGCCGGCTTCCCCATCCGGAGGGCGGGCCGCCCCTCACCGGCACGAACCCGCTCGCGATCGCCGTGCCGTCGAGCGACGGCGAGCCCGCCGTCAGCGACGTGTCGATGGGTGCGGTCACCCACGGGGACGTCCTCGCGGGCACCGCGCGGCCCGAGGAGCTCGTGCCCTTCGGTGGGCCCCACGCCCACAAGGCGTTCGCGCTCGCCGTCGGCCTCGAGCTCCTCGTCGGGGCGCTCGCGGGGCCGGAGCCGGCCGCGGTGCTCCTCGTGGCGAGGCCCGGGCACGATCCCGTGCCCGCGCTGCGCGCGCGTGCAGCTGGCCTGCGGCTCCCGGGCGACGCCTGACGGCGACGTCCGTCTCGGGCAGAAGGCCGGGGCGACGGCAGCCGCTCGGACTCAGTCCGCGGGACGCGGTGGGCCCGGGAAGCGCGGGTCGTCGCGGATCGACGCCAGGTCGTCGTCCGTCTGCGCGTTGTCGGCGAAGGGCGGGAAGATCTCGACGCACGCCGCGAGGTGCTCGAGCGCGTCGTCCCGCCGCCCCGCGCGGGCCTCCGCGCACGCGAGGTTGTAGAGGATCCCGGCGCTCCCCGGCTCGGCGGCGTGGAGGTCGCGGAGCTCCCCGATCGCCGACTCCCAGTCGCCGGTCTCCCAGAAGCGGAGCACCCGCGCGTTCCGCTCCCACGGCGCGACCTCGTACGCCTTCCCCGGGGTGCCGCCGATCACGAGCACCGTCGTGTCGGCCTCGCGCGCGATCGCCGACCGCGTCACCGCCGGATCCTTGACGAACACGAGCGTCCCCGCCGGCGCCTCGACCTCCTCGCCGTCGACGGTGAACGTCGCCGATCCGGCGAGCACCACGTACAGCTCCTCGTGCCCCGCGGCGCCGAGGCCGAGCTCGTCGTGCTCCCCGATCACCACCTGCCCCGGATCTCGCGCGGTCCAGGCGTTCACGCCGAACGCCTCCGCGCCGAGCGTCGCCCGCAGCAGGCGCCACAAGGGCTGTCCCGGCGCGGCGATCGACTCGGCGTCGGCGACCGTGAGCGCCCGGTACCGCTCGCTCACGACGCGCTCCGCAGCTCGTCGAGGACGACGGGGTCGATCGTGTCCTCGCCGTCGACCCGCTCCTCGAGGTTCGCGACGCCGGCCCACTCGACGAGCGACGCATACCCCAGTCGCTGCAGGCGGTCGCGCACCTCGTCGGCGAGCGGGCCCTCGATCGCAAGCCACTCCTCGCGTGGTGTCGAGCCGAAGAGGAGCCGGTGGATCCGCGAGAGCCGGCGCAGCTCCTCGAGGGGGAGCGGGTGGTCGTCGACGCGAAGGTCGACGAGCGTGTCGGAGAGACCGCCGTAGCCGCCGTCCCGCTCGACGACGAGCAGCGCCGCCGACTGCTGGCCACGCCTGTCGCCGCCGGCCGCCTGCGCGGCGTCGAGGCAGTCGAGCAGGCGCTCGGCGAGCGGCCTCCCCGCCGTCGTCTCGTAGGTCGTCGCGAGAGCGTCCACGGTGTCGGCGGAGACGAGGATGTTCCCCTGGGCGGCGTACCCGTCCCCCACGCGGCCTCCCGCCCAGCCGTGGCAGCCGTCGCCGGTGAACGTCGCGGCGCGGCCGGCGGCGTCGACGACGCCGAGCTGGCGGAGATCGCGATCGGGATCGGCGGCGGTCAGGCGCTCGACGACCTCCTCCGCGGAGAGGCCGCCCTCGAGCAGTGCGAGGCCCTCGGGCCCGTACCGCGGGTTCGCGTACGACTGCGTGGCGACGGCTCCGACGCCTGCGGCCGCCCAGGGCACGACCGACCCGACGGCCAGGAACTTCGACTGCGTCGCGACGCCCCACTGCCCCGCGTGGAGGTCGCAGGCGCAGATCGAATAGGTCGCGACGGGCCTCACAGGTCGAGGGGCTCTCCAGGGGCCGGCGCGAGCAGCTCGACGCCGGCGGGGAGGAGAGGCCGCAGCGCCTCCGGCGTCCCGCTGAGGATCGGGAACGTCCCGTAGTGGCAGGGGACGACGCGGGACGCGCCCACGAGCTCCGCCGCGACCGCGGCCTCGCGTGGCCCCATCGTGAAGTGGTCGCCGATCGGGAGCACCGCCACCTCCGGACGGTAGATGCGGCCGATCAGGGCCATGTCTCCGAACACGTTCGTGTCCCCGGCGACGTAGACGGTCGGCCCGTCGTCCGGCTGCAGGACGACGCCGCACGACTCCCCGGCGTACGTCCCGTCGGCGGTGCTCGACGAGTGCTGCGCGTGCGTGAGGGTGACCACGACGTCGCCGAGCCGGACACTGCCGCCCTTGTTGATCGAGTGCGCCATCCCGTCGTCGGACGCGCCCTGCGCCACGAGCCACCGCCGCAGCTCGACCTGGGCCACGATCGGGCACGAGAACCGGTTCCCGAGTGGCACGGTGTCGCCGACGTGGTCGCCGTGGCCGTGGGTGACGACGACGAGGTCGCACCGCTCCGGCTCGCGCTCCTCCCCGGGGCACGACGGGTTGCCGGTCAGGAACGGGTCGACGTAGACGTGCGTCCCGGCGGCGGTGACGAGCCGGAGCGCCGCGTGCCCGAGCCAGGTGAGCGTCGTCGCCACGGGAGGGACGCTAACAGGGCGGGCGCGCCGACGGCATGCCGCGGGCCGCGCGTCCTAGAACGGCAGGTGGGCGATCGCCTCGGCGGCGCGGTCGACGAGCGGCTGCACGAAGACGAACGACCCGATCACGACGGCGACCGCGGCCGCGACCGCCGTCGCGAGCGCCGGGTCGACCGGAGGCGACCCACCGGTCACCGCGACCTCGCCGGTCTCGCTCACGGTCGCGTCGGGCCGCATGTACATGGCGCGGACGACGCCCAGGTAGTACGCGATGCTGACCGCCGTCGCGAGCACCCCGATCACTACGAGCCACCACCAGCCGGCCTCGTAGGCGGCGGAGAAGACGTAGAACTTGCCGAGGAAGCCCCCGGTGAGCGGGAAGCCGGCGAAGGCGAGCATGAACACCCACATCGCCACGCCGTAGAGCGGCCGCTCCCAGCCGAAGCCGCCCATCTCCGTGATCCCGACCGACCGGCCGAGCTCGCGCTCGCGGGCGACGACGACGGCGAAGGCGCCGATCGAGGCCGCGGCGTAGGGGACGAGGTAGTAGAGCAGCGCCTCGCCGCCGCTCTCGGAGTTCGCGGCGATCGCGATCAGCATGAAGCCGGCCTGCGAGACCGACGAGTAGGCGAGCATGCGCTTGAGGTCGTCCTGGACGAGCGCAGCGAGGTTCCCGATCACGAGCGAGAGGACGGCGAGCACGGCGACCGTGATCGTCCAGATCTCGTCCTGCTCGGGGAAGGCGACGACGAGCACGCGGAGCATGACGACGAGCGCCGCCGCCTTCGTCGCCGCGGCCATGAACGTCGTCACCGGGGTCGGCGCGCCCTGGTAGACGTCCGGCGTCCACATGTGGAACGGCGCCGCGGACGCCTTGAACGCGAGCCCGACGACGATCATCGCCATGCCGCTGACGAACAGCGGGTCGTTCGCCGCGTCGGCGGCCTGGATCGCCGAGAACCCGAGCTCGCCCGTCGCGCCGTAGGTGAGCGCGGCCCCGAAGAGGAGCACGGCGGAGCCGAACGACCCGACGACGAGGTACTTCAGGCCCGCCTCGAGCGAGCGCTCGCGGTCTGCCTCGAGGGCGCAGAGGACGTAGAGGCAGATCGAGAACCACTCGAGGCCGAGGAAGAGCGTCATCAGGTTCCCGGCACCGACGAAGAAGACCATCCCGGCGCCGGCCGCGGTGAGCAGCGAGTAGTACTCGCCGAGGTGGCTGCGACGGCGGTCGCCCCACGACACGAGCACCGCCGCCGCGCCGACGCAGGCGAGCAGCACCTGCGCGTAGCCGGCGAGCCGGTCGCGGGTCATCGAGTCCTCGATCACCGAGATCGCATCGGGCGTCTCCGCGAAGACGTCGGAGGCGAAGATCGCGGCGGCCACGAAGCCGGCGAACGCGACGGTGGCCGAGAACAGCCGCCTGCTCTGGCGGGGCACGAGCACTGCTCCGAGGAGGCAGATGGCGGACGCCGCGAGGAGCGCGAGCGTCGGCGAGAGGGCGAGCCAGTCGACCTTCGGCGTCGAGATCGTCGAGGCGAGGACGCTCATTCCGACACCACCCCGATCACCTCGGCCTCGTCGGCCGGGAAGCTCGTGCCGCTCACCGCCGCCGGCCACGCCGAGAGGACGATCAGGCACGCGAGGAGCGGCAGCACCATCGCGAGCTCGCCGGCCCGCAGGTCCGGCTGCTCGTCGGAGACGGCCGAGCCGCGCGCCTCGTGGAGGATCCCCGAGATCAGGCGGAGCCCGTACAGCGCGCCGATCACGATCGCGCCGGCGCCCACCGCCGCGTAGCCCCAGCCGCGGTCGAAGACGCCGCTCAGGATCGCGAACTCACCCGCGAACGTCGCCGACCCGGGGACGGCGAGCACGATCATCCCCGTCGTCATCACGACGGTGGCGAGGATCGGCCGTCCCTTCGCCATCCCGCCGAGGGCCGAGAAGGAGCCGGTGCCGCAGCGCTGCTCGACCATCCCCGCGAGCAGGAACATCGCTGCGCTCACGAGCCCGTGGTTCACCGACTGGAGGACGGCGCCGTCGAGCCCGATGTCCGTGACGGCGAACACCCCGAGCAGGATCAGGCCCATCTGCGCCATCGACGAGTACGCGACGACGCCGCGCACGTCGGGCTGGCGGAAGGCGAGCAGCGAGCCGTAGACGAGCGTCGCCGCGGCGAGCACGAGGAGCACCGTGCGCAGGTCGTCGAGCGGCTCGGGGAAGTGGCGGGCCGCGATCACGATCAGCCCGAAGACGGCGGTCTTCGAGACGACGCCCGAGAGGACCGCGGCGACCTCGGGCGGCGCCTGCGTGTACGCCTCGCGCAGCCAGCCGTGGAAGGGGAGCAGCGGCGACTTCACCGCGAACGCGGCGACGAAGCCGAGGAAGACCCACACGTTGTCGCTCGTGCCGCTCTCGACGAGGCTGAACGTCCCCTGTCCGATCCCGAAGGCGACGACCGACGCCAGCATCAGCAGCGAGCCCGCCATCGTGTAGAGGACGAACGTCATCGTCGCCCGCACCCGGCGCGGCCCGCCCCACACGCCGACGAGCACGTAGAGCGGGATCAGCATCGCCTCGAAGAACACGTAGAAGAGCAGCAGGTCCTGGGAGGCGAACACGCCGACCACCGACCCGGTGAGGAAGAGCATCAGCCCGTAGTACGCGCGCGGGCGCTCCCGCTCGACCCACAGGCCGTACCCGATCGCGACGGCGCCGACGACGATCGCGAGCCCCGCGAGCCAGAGGGAGAACCCCTCGAAGCCGACGTCGTACGAGATGCCGAGGTCCTCGAACCAGCTGCGCGTCCACCGGTACTGGACGGCGCCGCCGTCGAAGTCGAAGTTGATGACGCCGCCCGCCCAGAGGCCGACCTCGGCGAGGGCGACGAGGAGCGCGAGGCCCGCGGTCGACTCCTTCGAGAGCGGCGCGAGCCAGACGACGATCGCGCCGGCGAGAGGGAGGAGGATGAGGAGCGTGGTCAGCATCGGTCAGCGCACGATCAGGCCTGGTACCCGAGGATCAGGAAGATGACGCCGAGGAGGACGGCGGAGGCGGCGATGACGACCGCGTACATCCGCAGGAGGCCGGACTGGGCGCGGGCGACCTCCTCGCCCGCCTCGAGCGTTCCCCGGCCGATCTCGTCGAGCGAGCCCTGGACGATCGGCTGCTCGACGTCGTCGCGGAGGCGGACGGCGAGGAGCTGCGCGGGCCGCGCGAACACGCGGTCGTAGAGCTCGTCGAAGTAGAACTTGTGCTCGAGCACCGTGCGCACGGACGGCCACGGGACGAGCTCGCGACCGGCCCGCACGACGCGCCACGCGACCCACAGCCCGAGCGCGCCCGCGGCCACGGCGAGCGCGCTCGACGCGTAGTCCTCGACGACGCTCGGCTCGACGAGGGGCTCGGTGACGACATCGAGCCACTTCTCGAACGGCTTCCAGACGCCCGGGATCACGATCAGGCCGCCGATCGCGGAGAGCACCGTGAGCACGGCGACCGGGATCTGCATCGAGCTCGGCCCCTCGCCGTGCGCGTGCTGCCCGTGCGCCGCGGCGTCCTCCGCGCCGTGGGCGTGGCCCTCGCCGTGCTCCTCCGCGTGCTCGAGCACGAGCGGCGACGGCTCGCCGCGGAACACGAGCCAGTACAGGCGGAAGGCGTAGGCGCCGGTGAGGAGCGCGCCGGCGATCCCGATCACGTACAGGACGACCCCGAGCGCACCCCCGGTCGCGAGCGCAGAGGCGATGATCGCGTCCTTCGACCAGAAGCCGGAGAGCGGCGGGAGGCCGATCAGGGCGAGCGTGCCGATCAGGAACGCGATGTGCGTCCGCGGCATGTAGCGGCGCAACCCGCCCATGGTGCGGATGTCCTGCTCCCCTGCGAGATGGTGGATCACGAGGCCGGCGGCGAGGAAGAGCAGGGCCTTGAAGAACGCGTGCGTGACGAGGTGGAAGATCGCGAACCCGTACGCGCCGACGCCCGCGCCGAGGAACATGTAGCCGATCTGCGACATCGTCGAGTAGGCGATCACCCGCTTGATGTCCTGCTGCACGAGCGCGACGAGGCCCGCCACGAGCAGGGTCGCCGCGCCGAGGATCGCCGCCAGGTGCTGCACCTCCGGCGCGGCCTCGAACACCGGGTGCGTGCGGCAGATGAGGTAGACGCCGGCGGTGACCATCGTCGCCGCGTGGATGAGCGCGGAGACCGGCGTCGGGCCCTCCATCGCGTCGGGGAGCCACGTGTGGAGCGGGATCTGCGCCGACTTCGCGACGGCGCCGCCGAGCAGGCCGAGCGCGGCGAGCGTGACGACGGTGTCGGAGAGCGCCCCGTCCTCGGCCGCCTCGAACACGGGGACGAAGTCGAGCGTGCCGAGCTTCGAGATGAGCAGGAAGAAGCCGAGCGCCATCACGGCGTCGCCGAGCGCGTTGACGACGAACGCCTTCTTCGCCGCCGCGATCGCGGCCGGCCGGTGGTTGTCGAAGCCGATCAGGAGGTACGACGCGAGGCCGACGAGACCCCAGCCGACGAGCAGCAGGAGGAGGTTCCCGGCCTCGACGAGCAGCAGCATCGAGAAGACGAAGAGCGCCATGTACGCGAAGTAGCGGCGCTCCTCGTCCGCCCCCGCCATGTAGCCCATCGAGTACCAGACGATGAGGCCGCCGACGCCGGAGACGACGAGCATCATCACGACGGACAGGGGGTCGACGAGGATCGAGAGGTCGGCCTTGAAGCTCCCCGCCTCGAGCCACGTGTAGGCGTTCGAGTAGTGGCCGCCGCGGTCCTCGGCGTCCTTCCCGAGCATCGTGATCAGTGTCACGAGCGCGCCCGCGAAGGCGACGAAGACGGAGAGCGTCGCGATCCAGCCCGCCTGGCGGCGGGTGATCCGTGTCCCGGCGGCGGTGATGGCGACGGCGCCGACGAGCGGCGCGAGCAGGCAGACCCAGGCGCCGGCGATCATCCCTTGAGCTCCGCGAAGCGGTCGACGTCGAGGGCGAGTCGGCGGCGGGCCATCGTCACGATCAGGCCGAGGCCGACGCACACCTCGGCGGCGGCGACCGCCATCACGGCGAGCGCGAAGACCTGGCCGTCGAGCTCGCCGAAGAGACGGGAGAAGCCGACGAGCGCGAGGTTCGAGCCGTTGAGCATGAGCTCGAGCGAGAGCAGCACGATCAACGGGCTGCGGCGCAGCATCACGCCGAGCGCGCCCGTCGCGAACAGGATCGCGGCGACGGCGAGGTACCAGGGGACGCCGGGGCCGAGCATCAGGACTCCGCCTCGTCCTCGCCGGGTGTGCGCATCCCGAGCACGACGCCGCCGACGGCGGCGACGAGGAGCACGATCGAGGTGATCTCGAACGCGAGCAGGTGGTCGGTGAGGAAGAGCTCGCCGATGCCCGCCGGGCTCCCGAACGCGTCGCTGATCGCCGCCTCGTCGGAGAGGCGCCCGCCGGCCTTCAGCATCAGGGCCACGAGCACCTCGGCGAGGAGCAGGACCGACGCGGCGACGGCGGCGATCCGGAGCCACGGTGGGCCGCCCGCCCAGGGGGCATCGGCGCGCCCTCCGAGGTAGGCGATCACGAAGAGGAACATCACCATCACCGCGCCTGCGTAGACGAGCACCTGGGCCGCGGCGACGAACTCGGCCGACGCGAGCAGGTAGAGGACGGCGAGCGAGGCGAGGTTGCCGATCAGCGAGAGCGCCGAGTAGAACGGGTTCGTGAGCGTGACCACGGCGATCCCGGAGCCGATGCACGCTCCCGCGGCGGCGAACCAGATGATCCAGACGAGGACGTTGCCCACCGCTCAGCTCTCCGTCTGGTATGCCGGGAGCGGCGTGTCGTAGAGGTCGGGATCGGCGACCGGCACGCTCTTGATCGGCGGCTCGAGGAGGACGTCCTTCGTGTACACGAGGTCGTCCCGCGAGTACTCGGACAGCTCGAACTCGGTGCCGAGCGTGATCGCGTCGAACGGGCACGCGAGCTCGCAGTACCCGCAGAAGATGCAGCGGCTGAGGTTGATCTCGTAGATCCGCGCGTAGCGCTCGCCGGCGGAGACTCGGTGCTCCGGCGTGTTCTCGGCCGCGACGACGCGGATGCAGTCCGACGGGCAGGCGGCGGCGCACAGTGAGCAGCCGACGCACTTCTCGAGGCCGTTGGCGTGACGGTGCAGCCGGTGGCGGCCGCGGAAGCGGGGGTAGACCGGGCGCTTGAACTCCGGGTACTGCTGCGTGATCGGCTTCTTGAAGATGTGCTTGAAGGTGACCCCGAAGCCCTTGAGCGTGGAGAACGGCTGCATCAGATCACGCTCCTACACCGCCACCACGATGACCGCGGTCACGATCGCGTTCAGCGTCGCCGCCGGGAGCAGCACCTTCCAGCCGAAGCGCATCAGCTGGTCGTAGCGCAGCCGCGGCACGGTGGTGCGGATCCAGATGAAGACGAAGAGCAGGCCGAAGAGCTTGACGAGGAACCAGATCGGGCCCGAGAACGCCCAGAACCACTCGGGCCCGTGCCAGCCCCCGAAGAAGAGGGTGACGGCGAGCGCGGAGAGGGTGACGAGGTTGACGTACTCCGCCATCGGGTAGAGGCCGAAGCGCATGCCGCCGTACTCGGTGTGGTACCCGGCGACGAGCTCCTGCTCGGCCTCGGGGAGGTCGAAGGGCGCGCGGGCCGTCTCGGCGAGCCCGGCGAGGAAGAACACGAGGAAGCCGACGAACTGGGGAAGCACGTACCAGATCGTGTCGACCTGCGCGTCCACGATCTCGGTCAGCGACAGCGAGCCGGCCATGATCACGACGCCGAGCACCGACAGCGCGAGCGAGACCTCGTACGAGACGAGCTGTGCGCAGGTGCGCATCGAGCCGAGGAGCGAGTACTTCGAGTCCGACGACCACCCGCCGACGATGAAGCCGTACACGCCGAGGGAGCCGATCGCGAACACGAACACGAGGGCGATCGGGACGTCCGCGACGTACCCGGTCACCTCTTCGCCGGCGATCGTCCAGCCGGGCCCCCACGGGATCACGGCGAACGTGAGCAGCGCCGTGAAGGCGGCGATCCACGGCGAGAGGATGTAGAGCTTGCCGACCGCGTCGGTGGGGCGGAAGCTCTCCTTGTTCAGCAGCTTGAGCATGTCGGCGATCGGCTGCAGGAGCCCGTACGGCCCCGCGCGGTTCGGCCCGTAGCGCTGCTGCATGCGTCCCATCACCTTGCGCTCGGCGAGCGTGAGGTACGCGAACGTGACGAGCACGAGGTTGATGACGACGAAGGCCTTGATGAGGCTGATCCACCAGGCCTCGGCGGCAGCGAGGACGGTCACCGCTTCACCACCTCGACGGCCTGGTGCAGGTCCTCGGCGTGCTCGTCGGCGACGCGCACGGCGCCCGTGACGAGCCGGCGGTCGACACGGGCGCGGAGCTCGACGGAGGTCCCGTTCGACCGGAGCTCCACCGTGTCTCCCGTCACGATCCCGCGGCGCTCCGCGTCGGCGGGCGCCAGCGCCGCCTCGCGGTCGGGCCGCTGGAACTGGAGCTCGGCGACGCGCTCGACCTCCGGCCCGGAGAAGAGCGGTCGCGCGCGGAGCAGCCGTAGCGTCCCGAGCAGGTGCTCCTCGCCGGCGGGCGCGGGCGCCGCGTGCGGCTCGTGGCCGCCGGTGACCGGCCGGGGCGGCGCGTACGGGCCGCGGGCCGGCAGCGGCGCGCGCCCGTCGATCGCGGCCGCCGACACGCCGCCGAACATGCGGTCGGCGATCTCCTCGAACACCACGGCCGCGTACGGGGACACCTCGACGTCGAACCGGGCGGCGAGCCCTGCGACCCAGGCGAGCTCGTCGGGCACCGGGGGCACGACCGCCCGGCGGAGCCGCTGCAGCCGTCCCTCGACGTTGAGGAGGGTGCCGTCGCGCTCCAGCATCGCCGTCGCCGGAAGCACGAGGTCGGCCCACCCGACCGCGAGCTCGTGGAACATCGCGATCGCGATCACGTGGTCGGCGCGCTCGGCGAGGTCGCGGACGCCCGGGGAGGCCGCGGCCGCGTCGCCCGAGACGACGAGCAGCCGGATGTGCTCCGGATCGCTCTCGTCCTCGTCCGCCGACGCGGCCCACGCGAGCGCGACACCGGCGCCGTTGGGCGAGGCCGGCAGGTGGTAGGCGGCGCAGCCGGGCTTGCCCTCGAAGCCGAGGGCGTGCGCGGTCTCGGCGACCCGGGCGCCCCCGCCCCCGCCGGGGCCCGACCAGACGAGGACGCTCCGGTCGGAGGCCCGGAGCCGGTCGGCGAGCGCGGCGGCGGCGTCCGCCCCGGACGCGCTGGGGCCCTCGAGGTAGCCGCGGGCGGCGGCGCCCACGTTGTCCACGCGGTCGCCGAGGTCGAAGCCCGGGTCGGCCAGCGCGTGCAGCACGTCCCCGGCGCTCCCCGGCTCGGTCCGGATCTCCCCGAGCGCCCCGATCGTGATCACCTGCGCCCCGTTCCGGCGCGCCCGACGGATCCAGAGGTCGACGATCGGGGCACGGTCGACGACGGGGTCGTCGCCGACGACGACGACCAGCTCCGCCTCCCCGATCGTGGAGAGCGGGGCGCGGAACGCGTCGAGCGCATCGGACGTGGACTCGGGGAGCACCGCGGAGTGAGCGCCGAGCCCGCCGCGCAGCAGCCGGCCGAGTGCGTACGCCTGCTCGATCGTCTCCGTCCCGGAGAGCGCGGTCACGACGTGGCCGGTGGCATCGCGCAGGAGGCGCTCCGCCTCGTCCAGCGCCGCGTCCCACGAGACGCGCTCCAGCCCCCCGGAGCGTCGTGAGAGCGGCTCGAGGATGCGGTCGGGCGCCGTCAGGTGCGGATGCGCGAAGCGGCCCTTGTCGCACAGCCAGCCGCCGTCGATCTCCGGGTGGTTGCGCGAGAGGACGCGCTCGACCTTGCCCTCCCGGGTGTTGACCGTGACGTTGCAGCCGACGGGGCACAGGCCGCACACGGTGGGGACGCTCTGGATCTCCCACGGGCGGGCCCGGAACCGGTACTGCGTCGACGTGAGCGCCCCGACGGGGCAGAGCTCGACGACGTTGCCCGAGAAGGGCGCCCGGTAGGGGTCGTCCGCGAAGGTGGCGATCTCGGTGTAGGCGCCGCGGTTGCGCGCGATCAGCTGCTCGTCCTCGGCCACGTCGGACGAGAAGCGGGTGCACCGGTAGCAGAGGATGCACCGCTCCCGGTCGAGCGCGATCAGCGGCGACACCGGGATCGGCTTCTCGAACGTCATCTTCGAGAAGGTCATGCGCGTCGACCCCGGCCCGTAGCGGAAGGTGAGGTCCTGCAGGGGGCACTCGCCCCCCTTGTCGCAGACCGGGCAGTCGAGCGGGTGGTTGACGAGGATGAACTCGAGCGTCGCGTTCTGCCCGTCCGCGGCCTTCGTCGAGGTCGCCGAGGTGCGCACCACCATCCCGTCCTGGGCGGTCAGCGTGCAGCCGGCCTGGAGCTTCGGCAGCCCCTCCACCTCGACGAGGCACATGCGGCAGGCCCCGACCGGCGGGCCCAGCCTCGGCTCGTAGCAGAAGACGGGGATCTCGATGCCGGCGGCCGCGGCCGTCTCGACGAGGCCCGTGCCCTTCGGCACCTGCACCTCGCGGTCGTCGATCGTGAGCGTGACGAGCTCGCTCATCGCCCGGCCCCCCGGTCGGCCGCCCGGCCGGGCACGGTCCGCGGCCCGCTCACGTCAGCACCTCGAGGTGCGTGTGGATGCGTCCCAGCCCATGGGCGTGCACGAGGCGCTCGTGCATCTCGACCGGCGCCAGGATCCCCTCGAGCGAGGATGACCCGGCGAGCGGGCAGCCGCCCTCGTCGATGTGCGCCCGGAACTCGTCGCGGAACTTGTCGACGTAGCTCGCGACGACGATCGCGTCCGAGTCGCCGAGCGGGCAGAGGCACTTGCCGTTGATCCGTTCCGCGACGTCGAGCAGCAGGTCGAGGTCTCCCTGCGTCCCGCTGCCCTCCTCGATCTTCTGCAGGATCTGCGTCAGCCAGCGCGTCCCGACCCGGCACGGCGTGCACTTGCCGCACGACTCGTGCTCGTAGAACTGCGAGACGCGCACGCCGAGCTGCACCATGCAGCAGCGGTCGTCGAGGACGATCACGGCCGCGGAGCCGATCGCGGTGCCGAGCGAGGTCAGCGAGTCGAAGTCCAGCGTCGCGCGCTCGACCTCGGTGGCGGTGAGGATCGGCGTCGACGAGCCTCCCGGGATCACCGCCTTCAGCGAGCGTCCCCCGGGGATCCCGCCGCCGACGTCGAAGATCAGGTCACGCAGCGGGAACCCGTGCGGCAGCTCGTAGTTCCCGCCGTTGGCGACGTTGCCGGAGAGCGAGAAGACCCGCGTGCCGGTGGAGTTCTCGACGCCGAGCTCGGCGTACCCGGCGCCGCCGAGCTCGATGATCGGCGGCACCGTCGTGATCGACTCGACGTTGTTGACGGCGGTCGGCGACGCGTACAGGCCGGCGATCGCGGGGAACGGCGGCTTCGTCCGCGGCTGCCCGCGCTTGCCCTCGAGCGACTCGAGCAGCGCCGTCTCCTCGCCGCAGATGTAGGCGCCCGCGCCCCGGTGGATGACGACCGTGACGTCGTCGAGGAGGTCGCGCTCGCGGATCTGCCCGAGCGCGTCGACGAGCGTCTCGAACTCGCGCTCGTACTCGCCGCGGATGTAGACGAAGACGTGCCGGGCGTCGATCGCGTGCGCGGTGATCAGGCAGCCCTCGAGGAAGCGGAACGGGACGCGCAGCATGATCTCGCGATCCTTGAACGTGCCCGGCTCCGACTCGTCGGCGTTCACGACGAGGTAGTGCGGCTTCGCGACGACGTCGGGCTTCGGCACGAAGCTCCACTTGAGGCCGGTCGGGAAGAAGGCGCCCCCGCGGCCGCGTAGGCCGGACGTCTTCAGCTCCTCGATCACGTCGTCCGGGCTCATCGCGCGCGCACGCCGCAGCGCGGCGAAGCCGCCGACGGCCTCGTAGTCCTCGAACGTCGTGAGCGCGCCGCCGTTCGTGCCGGCGAAGACGATCTCAGGGCTCGTCACGGCGCAGCTCCTCCACGATCCCGGGGACGTCCCGTGCCTGGACGTGCAGGCGGTGCCGGTTGTCGACCGCGACGATCGTCGCCCAGCCGCACCCGCCGAGGCACTCGACGGTGCGCAGCGTGAACGCGCCGTCCGCGCTCGTCTCGCCGGCGGCGACGTCGAGCGCCCGCTCGAACGCGCCCACGACCTGCTGCGCGCCCCGGACGGCGCACGACACGTTCGTGCACACCTCGATCACGTGTCGTCCCGGCGGCTCGAGCCGCAGCAGGTCGTAGAAGGACGCGATCGAGAGGCAGTACGCGGGCGTCACGTCGAGGGCGTCGGCGACCTCGCGGAACGCCTCCTCCGGGAGCCAGCCGCCGTGCTCCTCCTGGGCGAGCTGGAGGGCGGGCAGCACGGCCGACCGCGGGTCCGGGTAGTCGGCCAGGAGCTCCTGCACGCGGTCGTGGAACGCGGTCTCGCCCATCAGCGGTCGACGTCTCCCATCACCGGGTCGAGGGACGCCGCGACGGCGATCAGGTCGGCGATCAGGCAGTCGCGCACGCAGGTCGCCGTCGCCTGCAGCGCCGCGAAGCTCGGCGCCCGGAACTTGACGCGCCAGGGCTTCGGGCCGCCGTCGGAGACGAGCGTGCACCCGCACTCGCCGCGGGCCGACTCGATCGCGACGTAGACCTCTCCCTCGGGCACCAGGTAGCCCTCGGTGACGATCTTGAAGTGGTGGATCAACGACTCCATCGAGGTGTGCAGCTCCTCGCGCGGCGGCAGCACCACCTTCCGGTCGTCCGCGATCCACGGCGACCCGGCGAGCTCCTCGAGGCGGTCGATGCACTGGCCGACGATGCGCGCGGACTGGCGCATCTCGTCCATGTGCACCTTGTAGCGGTCGTACACGTCGCCGTTCGGGTAGACGGGAACCTCGAAGTCGACCTCGTCGTAGAGGAGGTAGGGCGTCGCGCGCCGCAGGTCCCAGTCGACGCCGGACGCGCGGAGCATCGGCCCGGACTGCCCGAGCCTGAGGGCGTCGTCCGCCGACAGCAGCCCGACGCCCTTCGTCCGCTCGAGCCAGATCTTGTTGCGGTCGAGCAGCGCCTCGTACTCGTCGACCGCCTTCGGCATCCGCTTCACGGCCGCCCGTGCCTGCTCGTAGAAGCCGGCGGGGATGTCCTCCGCGAGCCCGCCGACCTGGAAGTACCGCGTGTGCATGCGGACGCCGGTGACCATCTCGAACAGGTCGAGGATCATGTCCCGCTCGCGGAACGCGTACCAGAACATCGAGATCGCGCCGATCTCGAGCGCGGACGTGCCGAGCCAGACGAGGTGCGAGTGGATCCGGTTGAGCTCGGAGAGGCACATGCGCATCCACTGCGCCTTCACCGGCACCTCGAGGTCGAGCAGCTTCTCGATCGCGAGCACGAACACGAGCTCGTTCGCCTGGAAGGAGAGGTAGTCGATCCGCGCCGGGTAGGTGATGCCCTTCCAGTACGTCTTCTGCTCCATCGTCTTCTCGAACCCGGTGTGCAGGTAGCCGATCACGGCGCGCAGCCCTGCCACCCGCTCGCCGTCGAGCTCGAGGACGAGACGCAGCACGCCGTGCGTCGACGGGTGGTTCGGCCCGAAGTTGACGGTGAGGATGTCGTCGAGGTCGTGGCGCGACGGGTCGACCTCGAGGATCGTGGGACACGGCGACGGGATCCGCGTCCCCTCGTAGATGGCCGTGGCCGGAAGGACGCTCATCGGGCCTGCACCGCCGTCACTCCTCCCCCGAGAACCGCACCGGCTCGCCGCCGATCGGATAGTCCTTGCGCAGCGGGTGGCCCTCCCAGTCGTCCGGCATGAGGATGCGGACGAGGTTGGGGTGGCCGTGGAACGGGATCCCCATCATGTCCCAGACCTCCCGCTCGAACCAGTCGGCCGACGGCCAGACGCCGATCACGGAGTCGATCCCCTGCCCGTCCTCGAGCCACACCTGGACGCGCACCCGCGCGGGATCGTCGCCCACCCGCAGCAGCTGGTAGTCGACGGCGAAGCGGGCGGGCTTCCCCTCCGGGACGCGCGCGAAGCCCTGGGAGCCGGGGCCGAAGATGTCGCGGCCGGCGGGCGTGCCGATGTAGCCGGCGACGCCGTCCCCGCCCCAGCCGAGGTAGTCGGCGGCGACGACGTCCATCAGCTGGTTGAAGCCTGCGACGTCCCTGAGGTGGGTGCACGCCTCGACGATGCGCGCCGGGTCGACGACCAGCGTCGTCTCGCCGTGAGCCTCGCGGGTCTCGACGAGCCCCGGTGTGCCCTCGTACGCCGCGGTCACTCCGCGACCCCGCGGATCAGGTACGCGGGCGGGACGCCCGCGTTGATCTTCTCGTGCAGCCGGACGATCCCCTCCATCAGAGCCTCCGGCCGCGGCGGGCAGCCGGGGACGTGGACGTCGACCGGCACGATCTTGTCGACGCCCTGGAGCACGGTGTAGTTGTTGAACATCCCGCCCGACGACGCACAGGCGCCCATCGCGATCACCCACTTCGGCTCCAGCATCTGGTCGTAGACCTGGCGCAGCGGCGGCGCCATCTTGTGGGTGACCCGGCCGGACACGATCAGCAGGTCGGCCTGTCGCGGCGACGAGGAGAAGCGCTCCATCCCGAAGCGCGCGATGTCGTAGCGGGAGGAGACGATCGACATCATCTCGATCGCGCAGCACGCGAGCCCGAACGTGTCGGGCCAGACGGAGTTGGAGCGCGCCCAGGCGACGGCCTTCTCGACCGTCGTCAGCAGCAGGGCGTCCTCGATCTGCTCGACCTCGCGCTCGAACACCCCGGGGTCGTCCCCGGGGCGGAGCACCCGCTCCGAGTTGAGCCCCGCCCTCGCGAGCGGCCGGTCGGAGATCAGCGGCAGCTTCCGCGCTAGTGCCATTCGAGCGCGCCCTTTCGCCAGATGTAGACGTACGCGACGCCGAGGATGCCGATGAAGACGAGGAACTCGCCGAGCCCGAACCACCCGAGCGCGTCGAGCTGCACCGCCAGCGGGTACAGGAACACGATCTCGATGTCGAACAGGATGAAGAGCATCGCCGTCAGGTAGAAGCTGACGGTGAACCGCCGCTGCTGGCTCGGCGAGCCCTCGGAGACGCCCGACTCGAACGGCAGCATCCGCTGGCTCGTGCGCGTGCGCGGCCTGCCGGGGAGCAGGAACGACGCCGCGATCATGGTCGCCGGGATCGCCGCGGCGAACAGCGCGTAGAACAGGATCGGGAGCCAGTCCGAGAGCATGCGTCGCGCGACCTCCTCGGCGCGGAACCTAGCACCTTCACCGGTCCTCACGAGCGGGGAAGGAACGGCCGATGAACACGTGGAAACAACTGTCACGAAGTCCGGCCGTGCCCGCGGTTGCACGCACCCCGTCCGCTAGGATCACGCCATGGAGATCGCCGAACGCTCAGCCGACACCCTGCTCACGCTCACGCCGGCCGCGGCGGAGAAGATCCGCGAGCTCCTCGCCGAGGAGCCCGACGGCGGGTCGATGGTGCTCCGCGTCGCGATCCAGGGCGGCGGGTGCTCGGGCTTCCAGTACGGCCTCGGGTTCGACCTCGGGGCCGCGGGTGGCGACCACGAGCTCACGCTCGAGGGCGTCCCGGTCGTCGTCGACCCCTTCTCCGCGCCCTACCTGCAGGGCGCGACGATCGACTTCCTGAACACGATCTCCGAGTCCGGGTTCAAGATCGACAACCCGAACGCCGTCTCCTCGTGCGGCTGCGGCCACTCCTTCCAGGTGGAAGAGGGCGAGGAGCTGCCCGAGGGCACCAACATGGGCGGCTGCGGCTCGGGCTGCTCGCACTAGGCGCGGCGGCTGCACCCACGAGCCCCGGCTCCGGGCTGCGCACGAGCGCCTGGGCCTCCCGTCCGTCGGGCGGGGTCAGTGCGCTCTGCCGTCCCCGTGCTCGCCGTCGGCGCACCACTCCTCGAGCCAGCGTGTCCGATGCCCGTCCTCGCGCCAGAGGATCGGGAAGAAGGCCTCGTCGAGCTCGTGCTCTCCCGGGCGTCGGTACTTCGAGTAGATCGGGTGCGGTGTCGCGCCGTCGGCCCAGCGGGTGTCCGTCGACACCATGTGGCCGACGATCGCCCGCCGCTCCCGGTCGGCACGCTCGTTGGGGGGCGAGCCGTGGAACGTCCAGCCGTCGTGGAACGCCGCACCGCCCGCCGGGACCTCGATCGGGACGAGCTCGACCTCCGCGCCGTCGGGGCGCACCGCCTCGACGTGGGCGAGCCAGTCGTCGGGGGCGTGGAAGCGTCCGCCGACCGGAGCACGGGGCCAGTGGTTCGAGCCGCGGACGTAGGAGATCGTCCCCGCGTCCGCACTCGTGTCGTCGAGCGCCATCCAGCACGTCGTCATGTTGGGCGGCGAGAGCCACGCGACGTACGCGGCGTCCTGGTGGCAGAGGAGGGCCTTCCCCGACGGGGGCTTCCAGATCGCGTTGTCCTGGATCAGGCGGAGCCCCGGCAGGCCGGCGAGGCGCGCGCCGAACACGGCGTTGCGCTCGGCGAGCACGGTCGTCGCCAGGGTGCGGTCGGCCTTCCAGACGTTGCAGAGCTGACGCGTCAGGTCGGCCGGCGTCGACGCCGGGTCGTAGTTGACCTCGTCCGGCCGCAGGCCGGTCTCCCACTCGTGTGCGAAGGCGCGCGCGAAGTGCTCCCGCACCCGCTCGACCTCCTCCGGGGAGAGGAACTCCGGGACGACCACGAAGCCGTCCCGGCGATAGGCCTCGACCTGCTCGGTCGTCGGTTCCACGGTCGCTCCTCCTCCACCTCGGGGTGCCGTCCGCGACGATACTGCTCGACTGCCCGGACCGTCGGGCGCTCCGGAGGCCCCGCTTCATCCTTCTGCGGGACGATCGGCCGAGGCGGAGCGGCGCCGGCCGGCCGGGGTGCTCCGCAGCGGTCGGCTCGGACGGTGGCGCACCGCGCGCCGGGCTAGGATCGGAGGCGATGGCCGGGGAGTCTCCGCTGCGTGTCGCCGTCGTCGGCTCCGGGCCGGCAGGGTTCTACGCGACGGGCAGTCTCCTCGCTGCCGACGTCCCGATCGAGGTCGACCTGATCGAGCGGCTGCCGACGCCGTGGGGGCTCGTCCGCCTCGGCGTCGCGCCCGACCACCCGAACATCAAGGCCGTGTCGCGCGTCTTCGAGAAGACCGCGCAGAAGCCGGGCTTCCGCTTCCTGGGCAACGTCGACGTCGGGCGCGACGTGTCGCACGAGGAGCTCGTCGCCCTCTACGACGCGGTGGTGTACGCGTTCGGTGCGCAGACCGACCGGCGCCTGGGGATCCCGGGCGAGGACCTCCCGGGCTCGTGGCCGGCCACCGAGTTCGTCGCCTGGTACAACGGCCACCCGGACTTCCAGCACCTCGCGTTCGACCTCTCGTGCGAGCGGGCGATCGTCGTCGGCAACGGCAACGTCGCGGTCGACGTCGCGCGGATGCTGGCGCTGACCGACGAGGAGCTGGCGCCGACCGACACGACGGACGCCGCGATCGCCGCGATCGTGGGCGCCGGGATCCGCGAGATCGTCATGCTCGGGCGGCGCGGCCCGGTGCAGGCGGCCTTCACGACTCCGGAGCTGCTCGAGCTCGGAGAGCTCGAGGGCGCCGACGTCGTCGTCGACCCCGCCGAGCTCGAGCTCGACGCGGCGAGCGAGGAGCACCTGGCCGGCGACACGCACGCGATGCGGAACCTCGAGGTGCTGCGCTCCTACGCCGAACGCAAGCCGTCGGGGAAGCCGCGCGCGCTTCGGCTCCGCTTCTGCGCATCCCCGGTCGAGATCCGCGGCGACGGGCGCGTCGAGGCCGTCGAGATCGTCCGCAACCGGCTCGTCCCCGACGAGCGCGGCGTGCTGCGCGCCGAGCCGACCGACGTGCGCGAGACGATCCCCTGCGGCATCGTCTTCCGCAGCGTCGGGTACCACGGGGTCGGCATCCCCGGCGTCCCCTTCGACGAGGCGCGGGGGACGATCCCGAACGACAGCGGGCGCGCGCTGGCCGACGACGGGAGCCCGCTCCCCCGCGTGTACTGCACCGGCTGGATCAAGCGTGGGCCGACGGGGGTGATCGGCACCAACAAGAAGGACGCGACCGAGACCGTCGCCGCGCTCCTCGCCGACGTCGCCGACGGGTCGCTGGTGCCGTCGGGGGCCGACGCCGCGGCGGTCGACGCCCTGCTCGCCGAGCGCGGGGTCGAGGTCGTGTCGCAGGCGGGCTGGGAGGCGATCGACGCGGCGGAGCGTGCGGCCGGCGAGCCGCACGGTCGTCCCCGCGTCAAGCTCTGCACCTGGGACGCGCTCCTCGGTGCCGCCCGGGGCGCATAGCCCGGCGATCTCCGGCCTTCGCCGGGATCCGTAGTTCGGCGCGCCGAGCGTGTGCTCCCCACTGATGCAGGGCCGCGGCGGATCCACGATCCTGACGGTGGAAGGAGGATCTCGATGCGGATTCTGGAGTCCCTTCGCGCGAAGTGGGTTGGCGAGGCGGCCGAGCAGGAGCGCGAGGTCGCCGAGGCGCACGACGAGTACGAGCGCGAGCTCCTCGAGCACGACATCGGGGGCGTGAGGCAGGACGTCTTCGTCGGCGGCGGAGACGGCGAGATCGTCCCCGGGTTGCCCACGGCGACGCCGCGCGAGGTGTACGGCGAGTTCGAGCACGACGAGGAGCCGCCCGAGGACCGCGCGCCGTAGCGGTCACGGAGCCCGATCACGTCGGGCGGGTCGTTCTGCCGTATGGGGCGGTCTGGTGTCCCCGCCAGGTCGTGGGTGTGGCAGCGCTACCGGCCGAGAGCGGCGAGCGTCGCGTCAGGTGCTCGAAGCTCGTGCGCCCGCCACGCCGGTCGGCGAGCGCCTCCTGTGTCGCCTCCCAGGCCGGGGTCGGCGGGAGACCTCAGGTCGCCGTGTGCGGGTGGTCCCCCTCCGGTTGCCAGGACGGCTGCGCGTCGTCGATCGCGAGCGGGTGCAGCGGGCCGTTCTCGCCGGCCGCGTGCGGTTCACCTCCGCGCGCCGGTCGCGCAGGTTTAGACTCGGGGTCGATGGCCGGCGAGAAGCTCTGGGGCGGCGAGACCGAGAAGGCGATCGGCAACTTCCCGGTGTCCGGGGAGCCGATCCCCGCCGCGGTCGCGCACTGGCTGGGGCGGATCAAGGCGGCGGCCGCGCGGGCGAACGCCGACCTCGGGCTGCTCGACCGCGACAAGGCCGAGCGCATCGCCGCCGCGGGCGACCGCGTTGCGGCAGGCGAGTTCGACGACCAGTTCCCGATCGACGTCTTCCAGACCGGGTCGGGGACGAGCTCGAACATGAACGCCAACGAGGTGATGGCGTCGCTCGCCGGCGAGGGCGTGCACCCGAACGACGACGTGAACATGGGGCAGTCGTCGAACGACGTCTTCCCGTCGGCGGTGCACTGCGCCGCGCTCGGCGAGGTCGCGCACGACTTGCTGCCTGCGCTCGAGCGCCTCGCCGCGTCGCTGGAGCGGAAGGCCCACGAGTTCGACGACATCGTGAAGTCGGGGCGGACGCACTGGATGGACGCGGTGCCGGTCACGCTCGGCCAGGAGTTCGCCGGCTACGCCGCCCAGGTGCGCCAGGGGCTCGCACGGGTCGAGGACGCGATGCCGCGGCTGGGCCAGATCCCGCTCGGCGGCACCGCCACCGGCACGGGCCTCAACACGCACGCCGAGTTCGCGGCGCGGGTGCGCGAGTACCTGTCGCGCGAGACCGGCCTCACGATCTCCGCGCCCGCCGACCACTTCGAGGCGCAGGCGGCGCGCGACGGGCTCGTGGAGGCGTCCGGCGCGCTCAAGGTCGTCGCCGTCTCGCTGACGAAGATCGCGAACGACCTCCGCTTCCTCGGCTCAGGCCCCCGCGCGGGGCTCGGCGAGCTCTTCCTGCCCGAGCTGCAGAAGGGCTCCTCGATCATGCCGGGCAAGGTCAACCCCGTGATCCCGGAGGTCGTGACGCAGGTGGCGGCCCAGGTGATCGGCAACGACGCCGCGATCACGATCGGCGGCATGAACGGCCACTTCGAGCTCAACGTCTACATCCCGCTGATGGCGCGGAACCTCCTGCAGTCGATCTCGCTGCTCGCCAGCGCGTCGCGCCTCCTCGCGGAGAAGTGCGTCGACGGGATCGAGGCGAACCGCGAGCAGTGCGAGCGCTACGCGGAGCTGACGCTGTCCGCCGCGACGGCGCTGAACCCGGTGATCGGCTACGACAAGGCGACGGAGCTCGTCAAGCAGGCCGCGGCGACGGGCCGCTCGCTGCGCGAGCTCGCGCGCGAGATGGGCGTGGAGGAGAGCGTGCTCGACGAGGCGCTCGACTACCACGCGATGGCCAAGCCGCACGGCTAGCCCGCCGCGGGCGGCGGCCGCCGCGCGACGTCGGGTCGAGC
This sequence comes from Gaiella sp., assembly GCF_057140465.1. Lineage (NCBI taxonomy): Bacteria > Bacillati > Actinomycetota > Thermoleophilia > Gaiellales > Gaiellaceae > Gaiella > Gaiella sp. Next base: position 3,978 of record NZ_DBNHWK010000053.1, on the reverse strand, counting down.
CGCCCGAGGGATCGGTGCTCTCCTCGCCCCGTCTTCCCGCTTCGGAGGACGTCGATCTCGGGCGCGGAATGCAGTAGCGTTGCGCCATTCTCGCGGCCTTCCGGGGCTGCCTGACTCGAAGACGAGGGGAGTAACGACACGATGACGAGACTGGCACGAGTCGGCATGCTCGGTGCCGCTGTGCTCGCGCTCGCGATTCCCGCGGGCGCCCTGAGCGCATCGACGGCAGTCGAGGCGCCGGGAGAGCCACAGGCCGGCCCACACGACCTTGGCACGCCGCTCAGCGAGGAGCAGCGTGCGCGTCGCCAGGAGGCGCTCGAGCTGAAGCTCCAGGGCAAGATCCCCGCCGGGGCGAAGGTCGGGAAGGTGGCGAAGGGGCAGTACGTCGAGCTCGCCCGCGAGGACACGGATCGCGTGTTCGTCGTCATCGCCGAGTTCGGCGACATCCGTCACCCGGCCTATCCGGACGGTGTCGGCGACGGCTCGGACGGTCGTGCCGTCGAGCCCGACGGCCCTCGGCACAACTCCATCTGGGAGCCAGATCGTGCCGACGACAACACGACGTTGTGGCAGAAGGACTTCGACCGCGCCCACTACGAGGACATGTACTTCGACCGGATGGCGAAGTACTACGAACGGCAGTCGTCCGGTCGGTACTCCGTCGAGGGCGAGGTCGCAGAGTGGGTTCGGGTGCCGCACAACGCGGCGCGGTACGGCCGCGACTTCTGCGGCGACATCGTGTGTTCGAACACGTGGTGGCTGATCTCGCACGCGATGAACGTGTGGGTCGAGGACCGGCTCGACGAGGGCATGTCGATGGGCGAGATCACCGACTACCTGAAGACGTTCGACGAGTGGGATCGATACGACTGGGACGGCGACGGCGACTTCGACGAGCCGGACGGCTACATCGATCACTTCCAGATCGTCCACGCCGGCGGCGACCAGGCTGCCGGTGATCGGCAGCAACTCGACGACGCGATCTGGAGCCACCGCTGGTACGTGCAGCAGAACCCGCTCTTCTCGACGGGGCCCGAGGTCGACGGACAGATCGTCCCGTTCGGCGGCATCAACATCGGGGCCGTCGGCACGCTCTCGGGAACGGGTCTCGGCGGTGACGCCGTCGCCACCCTGACCGAGCACCCGACGGGCGTCTGGGTCGGCGACTACACGATCCAGCCCGAGAACGGCGGTCTTGGCGTGTTCGTTCACGAGTACGCGCACGACCTCGATCTCCCCGATCTCTACGACACGTCCGGGAACACGGGCGGCGCCGAGAACTCGACCGGGTTCTGGACGCTCATGTCGTCGGGCGCGAACATCGGCGACGGTGGGCCCGACGGGATCGGCGACGACCCGGTCGACCTCGGCGCGTGGGAGAAGTTCCAGCTCGGTTGGCTCAACTACGAGGTCGCCTTCGCCGGCCGGAAGTCGGAGCACAAGCTGGGCCCGGCGGAGTTCAACACGAAGCAGGCGCAGGGGCTCTTCGTCGTGCTTCCGGACAAGGAAGTCCAGACGACGATCGCCGAGCCGTTCGCCGGCGACCACTTCTACTACTCCGATGCGGGGAACGACCTCGACAACTCGATGACGAAGACGGTCACGCTGCCCGGCTCGGGCGACCTCGAGCTGAACGCACGGGTCAACTTCGACATCGAGACCGACTGGGACTACGCGTACCTGACGGTCGACGGGGCAGAGGTGGAGACCAGTGCTTCGACCTCCGACAACCCGAACGGCCAGAACTTCGGGTACGGGATCACCGGGGCATCCGGTGGCTGGGTATCCCTGACCGCCGACCTCTCGGCGTACGCCGGCCAGACGGTGGAGATCGGGTTCCGCTACTGGACCGACGGCTTCGTCACCGAACCAGGGTTCATGGTCGACGAGCTCGAGATCCCCGGACAGCCGACGGACGGCGCCGAGACCGACGCCGGGTGGACGTTCGACGGGTTCCGGGTGACGACGGGCGAGGAGACGTCGTTCCACTTCAACGCCTACCTCGCCGAGAACCGACAGTACGCGGGAGACGACGACTCGCTCCAGACCGCGTACAACTTCGGGTTCCTGAACAGCAGGCCCGACTGGGTCGAGCATTTCCCCTACCAGGACGGCGTCCTGATCAGCTACTGGGACACGTCGCAGGCGGACAACGGCGTGGGCGATCATCCGGGCGAGGGCTTGCTCCTTCCGATCGACGCCCATCCGACGTTCCATCACTGGTACGACGGGCAGCTGATCCGGCCGCGGATCGTGACCTACGACTCGACGTTCGGCCTCCAGCGGACCGACTCGATCACGGTGCACAAGGACGGTGAGCCGACGGTGATCCCGTCGCAGCCGGCCGTCCCGGTCTTCGACGACACGAAGGACTGGTGGTTCGAGGCCGACGTGCACGCGGGCACGGGCTCACACGACGGCCGCTACCAGCCCGGGTGGCAGGGCGTGAAGGTGCCGAAGACCGGCACCACGATTCGTGTCAAGAGCATCACGCCGGGTGGCTTCGCGCAGGTCGAGGTGAAGCCGAAGAAGATCGAGGTGAAGCCGAAGAAGTAGGTGACGGGCGTCATCCGACGTTCCGAGAGCGGGCGGGGGAGAACCCCGCCCGCTCTCGTCCGGCGTTGAAGTTCTCCGCTGGGGGGTAGGAAGTTCTCCGCTTGGAGGGTAGGATGCGGACAGCCGAGGCCTCTGGGGAGAGGATCGGCCGGGTTCGTGACGTGTCGTCCCGGCACGCGCACGACCCGACGGAAACCGGGGATTGGGGGTAGAGGCAATGAGTCGATTCAGGGTCACCGCGTCGCTGCTGGTGGTCGGCGCGGCCGTGGCGCTCGCGATGTTCGCGCTGCCCGCGGCGGCGATCACGAACGGCGTGCCGGACGGCGAGGATCACCCGTACGTCGGCCAGCTGCTGTTCTACCTGCCCGACGAGGTCGACGATCGCTTCGACGACCCCGGGGCATGGGCCAGTTGCACCGGGACGCTTCTCTCGCCCACGGTCGTCGTCACTGCTGGGCACTGCGTCGACGGTGTGGGGGACGGCGGCACCGAGATCTGGGTCAACTTCGAGGGGGAGCCCGACTACGACGGCTTCCCGCTGAGCAGTGACTACGACCGGGACGAGAACGACGACCGGTATGACGACCGTCTCGTGTGGCTCGAAGGCGAGTCGGACTGGCACCCGGGGACCGCGTACGTCCATCCGGACTACGACCCGGATCTGTTCCTCCTCTACGACCTCGGCGTGGTCGTCCTCGACGCTCCGGTCTCGATGGTCGAGTACGGGGACTTGCCCGAACTCGGGCAACTCGACGGCTACCTCAAGAACGGGAAGAACCAGTCGCTGTTCACCCCTGTCGGCTACGGACTGAGCAAGGTGCTGCCGACGGGTGTCGAGGGCGGCGACGTGCGGTACAAGGCCACCGTGAAGCTGGTCAACCTGAAGGGAACCTACGGTGTTCCGGAGGGGACGTCCGCCGTGTTCTCGAACAACAAGGGCGGCCCCCACAGGGGCGGCACGTGCTTCGGTGACTCGGGCGGCCCGTTCTTCGTTCAGGACGAGACGACGATCGTCGCCGTCAACTCGTTCGGGATCTCCCCGAACTGCACCGGGACCGACGGCGCGTACCGTATCGACCAGGAGGATGATCTCGACTGGCTCGCGACGTTCCTCGACGATTGACGTCGGCCTAGCGATCTCGAGCTTCCATCCAGCGGAGGGTCGCCCGAGAGGGCGGCCCTCGGCGTCTCAGTAGGCGACCGCGCCGGTGCCGGTCTCGGCCGCGTGGCGCTGCTCGTCGGCCCGGTAGCTCGAGCGCACGAGCGGCCCGGCGAAGACCGACCCGAACCCGAGCGCCTCGCCCTGCTCGCGCAGCCAGCGGAACTCGTCGGGGTGCACCCAGCGGTCGATCGGTGCGTGCTGCTTGGACGGCTGCAGGTACTGGCCGATCGTGACGACGTCGACGCCGTGGGCGCGCAGGT
>NZ_DBNHWK010000052.1:0-4554 GCF_057140465.1 Gaiella sp. | reverse complement strand
GGCGCCGAAGATGCGCTGCGCCACGAGATCCGCGTTCTCGTCCCCGAGCAGGAGGCCTCGGACACCGCTCTCGCCGCCGAGCGCCTCCACCATCTCTCCGAGTGGCCAGTACGTGATGCCCTCCCCGTACGGCAGGCAGCGGCCGACGACGATCCCGCATCGATCCGCAGCCGACCCGATGAACTCCTCCGCGACCCTCGACTTGCCGATCCCGGGCGGGCCGACCACCGTGCACAGCTGGCACGAGCGGGAGTCGACCGCACGCTGAAGCGCGTCGGAGAGAGCGCCCAGTTCGCGCCCGCGCCCGACGAACGGCGAGTCGAGGCCACGGGCGGTCGCCACCATGTCGGTCACCTCGAGGAGCCGCCACGCCTCGACCGGAGCACTCTTGCCCTTGAGGGGGAGCGGGCCGGCCGGCTCGGCGCGCACCAGCTCGCGCACGAGCTCGAGCGTGCGCCCGCCGAGGAGGATTTCGCCCGGGCCGGCAGCCTGCTCGAGGCGCGCGGCGACGTTGACCACGTCTCCGGTGACGAACGCCTGCCCGGAGGACGGGTCTCCCGCGACCACCTCGCCCGTCGCGACCCCGATCCGCGCCTCGATCCGGGCGCCGAGCTCCGCTTCGAGCTCGTCTCCGAGCGCGATCACCGCGTCGCGCAGCTCGGCCGCGGCGCGCACGGCCCGCAGCGCGTCGTCCTCGTGCAGGCGGGGGATGCCGAAGACGGACATCACGGCGTCGCCGATGAACTTCTCGACGGTGCCGCCGTGACGCTCGATCGCCACCCGCGCCTCGTCGAAGTACCGGCCGACCGCGCGGCGCACGGACTCGGGGTCGACCCGCTCCCCGAGCGAGGTGGAGCCGACGAGGTCGCAGAACACGACCGTGACCGTCTTGCGCAGCTCCTCCGTGCCTGGCAGAGGCAGCTCCGAGCCGCAGCCGGAGCAGAAACGCGCGTCGTCGGCGCTCTCACGCCCGCAGGACGGGCACTCGGCCACCGGCTCAGTCTACGAGCTCGATCGGCCTCATGAAAGGCCCGACAGCGGACACCCGGCGGGCCGCCCCGACTCACCAGCGCCCACTCAGGAGAACTTCCGGGGGACGACGCGCACTTTCCACCGATGGATCCCGGCGCGTCGCGTGCAACGCTGGAGCAGGCGACAGAGGAAGGGAGAGATGGCGATCTTCAGGAAGAAGTGGGCCTGGGCGGCCGTGTCCATCGCCTCGATGTGGCTCGCGGTGCTCTTCACCGGAGTCTTCGCGCCGAGCTTCGTCTCCGAGTCGGTTGGCAGTTCGCGAACCGAGATCCCGCTCGGCGGGATCGTGGCGCTCTTCGCCCTCGTCGGGACGATCGTGGTCGCGATCTTCGGCTTTCGCGGCGACGGCGAGCAGACGTCGACGCACGTCGGCGAGCTCGATGCCGAGGTCGCGGAGCTGAGAGCGCACATCGCCGCGCTCGAGCAGCGGGTCGGCCGAGGCACGGCCGCCGCCGAACGAGAGCCGCTCGCGGTCGGCTGAGCCCACGAGAGGCGGAGGGGCAACCCGGCTCGCCGGGTGGCTGTGGGGCGTCGACGGGCGACCGTCGATCCCGCCTGCGGCTCGGTGCACGCGCGCGGCGTCAGCCGCTGTCGCCGTGCCCGTCGGCGTGCTCCATTGCGACGACCGCGAGTTGCAGCGCGACCACGAGCCACACGACCACCGGTACGACGACCACCCCGAGCAGGACGAAGATCCAGACCACGGCCCAGGTATCGGCGCGAGAGCGGCGGCACCTTAGGCCTGCGCCGCGACACGCGCCTGTTCCCGATGCGTCATCGGCCGGCATCTCCCGATGCCGCGACCTCGCCTACTCCGACGATCAGCTCGGGGAGATGACGGTCGTCGGGCTACCCGGTCGAGGTCGTGAGGCCGAGTGCCTGCTCGTATCCGTCTTCGAGGCTCATCGCCTCCCCCGCGCGAACGGCGGCCTCGAAGTCGTCGTCGCCGAGCGCCGGGCGCGCGGTGGCCTCGAGCTCGTCGAGGAGACGCAGGTCGAGCGCCTGCACCATGATTCCCTGATGCTCGAGCTCTCGGCGGCCGAGCGCGGTGAGGACGACGGCGGCCCGGAACTGCCCGAGGCCGCCGGCCACCAGGCCGGCGTTGAAGACGAACCGGCAGTCCATGTCGGTGCCGAGGCGAATCGCCTGCTGGATGTGCTCGAGGGCCTCCGCATGACGCCCGAGGAGGTGCAGCGTCACGCCGACGTTGTTGAGCTCGTTGGACAGGTGATGCGGCGACGTGGTGCGACGGAGCGCGTCGAGCTCGGCGACCTGGAGCTCGAGGGCTCGCTCGAAGGCCTCCCGATCCGGCGGGTCGGTCTCGGAGCCCGCGACCATGAGCCCGTGTGCGAGCTGGCCGCGCGCCTTGGACACGCGGTAGTCGTCGCTCGCCCGAAGCGCGAAGTCGAGCGCCCGCTCCGCGAAGTCGATCGCCTCGCGGGGGTTTCCGAGGACCGACTCGAGATAGGCGCGGCGGATACCGGCGTCGGCGAGCCCGCCGGGATCGTCGAGGTGGCCGAAGAGGGTCTCCGCCTCCGCGAGCATCGCCCGGGCCTCGGCGACCTCACCGACCTCGCCGGCGAACAGCGAGGTCCCCACGAGCGCGTGACCACGATCCTCCACCTCTCCGCCTTCCAGCGCGAGCGCGGCCTTCGCGATCGGAAAGCTGTCTCGCAGCTCGCCGATGTCGTACCAGAGCCGCCCGAGGAAGCGCACGATCCGCAGCGCGCTCCGCGCATCACCCTCGGCGATGGCACCCATGAGCGCCAGTCGGAAGTTGGCCTCGTCTGCCCGGAAGCGCTCGAACTGCTCCGTGGTGTGGGGGCGCCCGGGGACGCGACCGAGCTCCGTCGCCAACTCGACGAAGAACGTTCGGTGCGCGGCCGTCGGGTCGTCGTCGGCCACCGCCTCCTCGAGCCGTGCAGCCATGAACTCACGGATCGTCTCGAGCATCCAGTACCGGCCCCTCTGCGCTTCGTCGATGCGGCGCCGTAGCAGGCTCTTGTCGAGGAGGGACTCGACGAGATCGAGATCGGCGCCGGCGACCGTCTCGGCCGCCTCGAGGGAGCAGCCGCCGGCGAACACCGACAGCGCGCGGAGCACCCGCTGCTCCTCGGCGTCGAGCAGGTTGTACGACCACGCGATCGCACCCTCGATCGTTCGCTGCCGCTCGTCGACGTCACGGTCGCGGCTCGTGAGCAGGCCGAGCCGCTCTCCCAGGCGTTCGCGAATCGCCTGGGTGGAGAGTGACCGCACACGCGCCGCGGCGAGCTCGATCGCGAGCGGGATGCCGTCGACGGCCTCGCAGATCGGCGCCACGTGCTCGTCCACCTCGAACTCCCGAACCACTGCACGGGCCCGCTCGGAGAAGAGGCGGACGGAGTCCGAGGAGTCCATCACCGGTACCGCGTACACGCTCTCGGACCGCAAGCCCAGCCGCTCGCGGCTCGAGGCGACGAGCACGACCTGCGGACAGCCCTCGACGAGGGTGCGCACGAGCGCCGCGACGGCCTCCACGAGGTGCTCGCAGTTGTCGACGAGCACGAGCGCCCGCTTCCCGGCGAAGGACGCGACGATCGCGTCCGCAACGCCGACACCCGGCCGCTCGTTGACCTCGAGCGCCTGGGCGACCGTCGTCTCGAGCAGCGACGCATCCCGCAGGGGCGCGAGCGCGACCCAGTGCGCACCGTCGATGAACGTGTCCGAGGCCTCCGCCACCGCCTGGAGCGACAGCCGCGTCTTGCCCGTCCCGCCCGGACCGGTGAGCGTGACGACGCGCGCGTCGTCACGGCGAATCAGCTCGACCACGTCGTGCAGCTCTCGCTCGCGGCCGAGGAACGGCGTCGCCGGCACGGGGAGGTTCGTCCGGTGCAGGGACGCGAGCGCCGGGAACACGCCGTCGCCGAGCTGGAACACGCGCTCCGGCGCACCGAGGTCCTTGAACCGGTGCTCACCGAGGTCGGTGAGCTCGGTCGCCACCAGCGCCGCCGTCGACGCCGAGACGAGCACCTGGCCACCGTGGCCGGCGGCCGCGATCCGGGCCGCCCGGTGCACGTCGTGGCCGACGTAGTCGCCGGCCTCGAGAAGCGGCATTCCGGTGTGCACGCCGACCCGTACCCGGATCGGGCCCTCGGCGAGGGCGTCGGTGAGCGCGCCCGCCGCCGCGAGCGCACCGGAGGCGGTCGGGAACGCGACGAAGAACGCGTCGCCCCACGTGTTCACCTCCACCCCGCCTTCTGCCGCGCACGCCTCGCGGATCACCTGCGCGTGCTCGGCGAGAGCCGCTGCATACGCCTCGGCCCCGAGGTCGTCGAGCAGCCTCGTCGACCCCTCGACGTCGGTGAACAGGAACGTGACGGTGCCGCAGGGGAGATCCGAACGCACGCCAGTCATCATCCGTCGCCGCCGGAGCTCGATCAAGGAAGTGCGCCGGGGGGAAGCGTCCGCTCGGCGCTACGCCGAGGCGCTCCGGAGGAACGCCCAGAACCGGCGCGCGAGCTCGAGCGCCGCCGGTGCGCCGCG
>NZ_DBNHWK010000051.1:0-10156 GCF_057140465.1 Gaiella sp. | reverse complement strand
CGGAGCTGGAGGAGCGGCTGCGGTTCGAGCTCCACACGATCCGCGAGATGGGGTTCGCGGACTACTTCCTCATCGTCTCCGACTTCGTGGGGTTCGCGCGGCGCGAGGGGATCCAGGTCGGGCCGGGCCGCGGGTCGGCGGCCGGGTCGCTCGTCGCCTACTGCCTGGAGATCACCGACATCGACCCCATCCGCTACGAGCTGCTGTTCGAGCGCTTCCTCAACCCGGGCCGCAAGTCGATGCCGGACATCGACATCGACTTCGCGGTGGAGGGGCGCGAGCGGGTGATCAACTACGTCGCCGAGAAGTACGGGCGCGACCGTGTCGCCCAGATCATCACGTTCTCGAAGATGGCGGCGCGCGCGGCGATCAGGGACGCGGCACGCGTGCTGGAGGTTCCCTACGGCGTCGCGGACCGCATCGCCAAGCTCGTCCCCGAGGGCCCCGGGCAGACGCTGGCCGAGGAGCTGAAGCCGGGGGCGGAGCTGCAGAAGGCGGTCGAGTCCGATCCCGTCGCGAAGGAGATCGTCGACCTCGCGCTGCCGCTCGAGGGCCTGACGCGGGCCGACTCGATCCACGCCGCCGGTGTCGTGATCGGCGCCGAGCCGCTGATCGACCTCGTCCCCCTCCAGCAGAAGGGCGCGGACGCCGAGGTCGTGACGCAGTTCTCGATGGGGAACGTCGAGGCGCTCGGGCTGCTGAAGATGGACTTCCTCGGGCTGCGCAACCTCGACGTGCTGGCGACGGCGGAGCGCCTCGTCGGAGACGTCGACGTCGCGAAGGTGTCACTCGACGACCCGGCCACGTACGAGATGCTGGCGCGGGGCGACTCGACCGGCGTGTTCCAGTTCGAGTCGTCCGGGATGCGCGAGGCGCTGCGGCAGGTGCGGCCGAGCGGGTTCGAGGACCTGATCGCCCTCGTCGCGCTCTACCGTCCCGGGCCGATGCAGTACATCCCGGCGTACGCGGCCCGCAAGCACGGCCGCGAGCCGGTCGCGTTCGCCGACCCGCGGCTCGAGCCGATCACCGGGCCGACGTACGGGATCAGCATCTACCAGGAGCAGTCGATGGAGATCGCGAAGCAGCTCGCGAGCTTCAGCCCCGCCCAGGCCGACGACCTCCGCAAGGCGATCGGCAAGAAGAACCACGCGCTGATGGCCTCGTTGAAGGAGAAGTTCATCGACGGGTGCATCGCCAACGGCCTCACGCCCGCGATCGCCCGGCAGCTCTGGGAGGACATGGAGAAGGCGCAGGACTACTCCTTCAACAAGTCGCACGCGGCGTGCTACGCGCTGATCGCGTACAGGACCGCGTGGTTCAAGGCGCACCACCCGTGCGAGTACATGGCGGCGCTCATCTCGAGCGTGATGAACACGAAGGACCGCGTGCCGTTCTACGTCAATGCGTGTGACGAGATGGGGATCGACGTGTTGCCGCCGGACGTCACCTCGTCCGAGGTCGACTTCGCCGTCGTCGACGGCAAGATTCGCTTCGGGCTGAACGCCGTCAAGAACGTCGGCGAGACCGCCTGCCGTCTGATCGTCGCGGCCCGCGAGGAGGGGGGGCCGTTCACCTCGATCTGGGACTTCACGGAGCGTGTCGACCCGCAGGTCGTGAACAAGCGGGCCCTCGAGTCGCTCGTCAAGTGCGGCGCGCTCGACTCCACGGGAGCGACGCGGATGGGGATGCTCTCGGTCGTCGAACAGGCCCTCGCGCACGGGCAGAAGCTCGCGGCCGACCGCCTGATCGGCCAGGCGTCGTTCTTCGACGCGCCGAGCGGCGACGACGACGCCCTCGCGCAGCGCCATCACCCGCCGCTGCCGGCCACGGAGTTCGAGAAGCAGGAGCTGCTGCGGCTCGAGAAGGAGACGCTCGGCCTGTACGTGTCGGAGCACCCGCTGCACGGCGTCCGCGAGCAGCTCCGGCGCAAGACCGATGCGACGCTCGCCGAGCTCGAGCGCCGCCGCGACGGGGAGGTGGTCACCGTCGGCGGGATCGTGTCGGACGTGAAGCAGACCACGACGCGGCGCGGCGAGCCGATGGTGTTCATGGCGCTGGACGACCCGACCGGGTCGATCGAGGTCGTCGTGTTCAACTCCTGCTACGCGCATGCGCGCGACCTCTGCGTCGCCGACCGCGTCCTCGTCGTCAAGGGCCGCGTCGACCACAAGCAGGCCGGTGAGACGAAGCTGATCGCGCTCGAGGTGACGGCCTTCGAGGCGGTCCCGGAGCGTCGCGAGGTGCGGTTCGCGCTCGACGCCCGCGAGGCCCCGGCCTCGGTGATCCGCGAGCTCGCCCGGCTGGTGCGCGAGTTCCCGGGCGAGTCGCCGGTGTTCGTGTTCGTCGAGACGTCGCAGGGCCCGAAGACGCTGGCGCTCGGGCCCGACTACCGCGTGACCCCTGACCCGGACTTCCTCGCCGAGGCGAAGACGCTCCTCGGGCCGTCGGCGATCGTCGGCTGACGCGCGGTCGGCACGCGTAGCGGCGCGGCCGGGGTCGCGCCTAGACCCCGGACATCGCCGCGAGGCGGGCGGCGAGCACGCGCATCACCTTGACCGCGATCGCCGGCTGCTCTCGGAGCAGCTGCCGGAACGGGCCATCGGAGATCACGAGTGCGCGCAGCGGCGTCGACGCGACGACGGTGGCCGTGCGCGGGACGTTCGAGACGAGCGCGATCTCGCCGGCGAAGTCCCCCGGCCCGAGGTCGCTCACCCTCCGTCCACGGCGGGTCACCTTCGCGGTGCCCTCGACGATCACCACGAACGCGTGCCCCGGCTCTCCCTCGTGCATGAGCACGGCCCCCGCCGCGACCGAGACGTCCTCCATCAGCGTCGCGATGCCCGCGAGGTCGCGCCGGGAGCACTCGGCGAAGAGCGGCACGTCGCGGAGCAGCGCCGTCTTCGCGTGCCTGCGCAGCGGGAGCACGGCGCAATCCTACAAGGGGTGCCCGGCGGCGCTCGACCGGGTCAGAGGAGGATCTGGAGGGCGAGATCGACCGAGCAGCCGTGCTCGAGCAGCCACACGGCGCGGTGCAGGTCGACCTCGTGCGAGTGCGCGAGGACGACGGCCGCCTCGCGGTCGAAGCCCGCGCGCTCGAGCGTCAGCAGTCGCCATTGCTCGATCTGCTCGAGCTCGAGGTCGGGGCCGGTGAGGAGGTGTACGGGTGCCATCTCGACGGGTGGAAGTGGATCTGTGCCTCTTGTTCGCCCAGCGTCGCCGATCGGATGCGACTTTTCCAGTGATCGGCGTAAAGGTTCCGTGAACTCTCTCGAAACCCTTCCCGCCGCAGGACAGGCAGAATCGACGTTGTGCATCGTCTTCTCGCCTCGATCCCGTCCCCGGGCAGCGGGACGCTCGACGTCGGCCCGTTCACCGTGCACATGTACGGGCTCACGCTGCTGCTGGCGATCGTCGTCTGTGTCGTCGTCACGGGGCGGCGGTGGGTCGCCCGTGGAGGCGACTGGGATCTCATCCTCCGGGTCGCCGTCTGGGGTGTCGCGGCCGGGATCGTCGGCGCGCGGCTGTACCACCTGGCGACGAGCTGGGACGAGGTGCCGGACGAGTGGTGGGGCCCCTTGGCGATCTGGCGCGGCGGCCTCGGCGTGTGGGGCGGGATCGCGGCCGGCTGTCTCGTCGGCGCGATCGTCGCGAAGCGCGCGGGAGCGGACGTCTGGCTGCTCGCCGACTGCCTCGCTCCGGGGCTGCTGCTCGCCCAGGGGATCGGGCGTCTCGGCAACTGGTGGAACCAGGAGCTGTTCGGCAAGCCGACCGACCTTCCGTGGGGGCTCGAGATCGACGTCGCCAAGCGGCCGCTCGACACGATCGACCAGGCCACGTACCACCCGACGTTCCTCTACGAGATGGCATGGGACTTCGCGGCCGCCGCGATCCTCGTGTTCGTGATCGAGCGGCGGTTCCGGCCGCGGCCCCCGGGGCTCTTCGCGGCCTACGTGATGCTGTACTGCGCCGGGCGCTTCGTCGTCGAGCAGCTCCGGATCGATCCCGCGCACGAGATCGCGGGCATGCGCTTCAACGGGTGGGTGGCGGCCCTCGGGTTCTTCGCCGGCGCCGTCTGGCTGTGGCGGTCGCAGCGCCGCGGCCGCCGCGGTGGGCCGCCGCCGCCCCGCAAGATGGCCGTGCCGAGGAGTCGCGTCCGACCCGGGGGATAGGGTCGGCGGGTGGCCAGTGCCGTCCGCGATCTCGAGCTGGACCTGGAGGCGTTCGAGGGCCCCTTCGACCTCCTGCTCACGCTCGTGCTCCGCGAGCAGCTCGCGACGGCCGAGATCGACGTCGCCGCGATCGTCGTCGCGTTCGTGGAGCAGCTGGCGGCCCGGGACGAGCTCGATCTCGAGGCATGCGGCGAGTTCCTCGTGCTCGTCGCGGCGCTGCTCGAGCTGAAGGCGCGCCGCCTCTTCCCGGACGAGGACGCGGAGCTGTCCGACCTGGAGCCCGAGGAGGCCGCCGAGGAGCTCGCCCGACGGCTGGCGGAGTACCGCCGCATGAAGGAGGCAGCGGGCTGGCTCCGGGAGCGCATGGCCTCCGAGCGCGACCGGTACTTCCGTCTCGGGCCGGCCCCGCTCGCGCCGCAGCCCGAGCGCCGTCTCGCGGCCCAGGAGTCGTCGGTGCTCGCGACCGCGCTCAGAGGGTTGGCGGTCGAGCCGCCGAAAGTGTCTCTCTCGCACATGGCGCTCCGATTCCCGCCCGTCTCCCAGTTCCTCGAGCGGTTCCGCGCGATCCTCCAGCGCCGTCGCGTGATCGACTTCGACCAGGAGGTCGGCGAGCTCTCTCGGGTCGAGCAGGCCGTGGCCTTCCTCGCCCTGCTGGAGCTCCGCAAGAGCGGCGAGATCGACCTGTCGCAGGCCTCGCCGTTCGCGCCGATCCGTGTCACCCGTTCCGAGACCGAAAGGATCCCGCAGTGGAAGACCGCGCACTTCGCCTGATCTCCGCGAGCCCGGTCGACCAGCTCGCCCGCACGATCGAGGCGCTGCTCGTCGTCGCGTCGCAACCACTGTCCGTCGACGACCTCGCCGAGGCGGCGCAGGACGACGCCGAGCGCGTCGCGACCGCGCTCTCCCTGCTCGGCGATCGCTACCGGGAGGGGCGATCCGGCATCGTCCTCGAGCACGTCGCCGGCGGCTACGCCTTCCGCGCGGCGCGGGAGGCCGCCGACGCGTGTCAACGGCTGTTCGAGCGCCCCGTCGAGCGTGGGCTCTCGCAGGCAGCGCTCGAGACGCTCGCCGTCGTCGCCTACCTGGGGCCGGTGACGCGGCCGGAGATCGCCCGGATCCGCGGGGTCGCAGCGGACTCGGCCGTGGCGTCGCTCGTCGAGCGGGGGCTGATCGCCGAGGCCGGCCGCGAGAGCGGGCCCGGCGGGGCCGTGCGCTATCGCGTCACCGCGCTGTTCGAGCGTGTGTTCGGCCTCGAGTCGCTCGCCGCGCTTCCGCGTCTCGACGATCTCGGCGGCGAGCCCGAGGCGATCCGTGACCGTCTGCTCGCGGTCGCGGAGGCACGCGCCTCCTGAGGCGGGCGTGCGGATCGCGGTCGCGCTGTTCGAGGACGCGGAGGAGCTCGACTGGGCGGGCCCCTGGGAGGTGCTCGCCGCCTGGGCCCGCCAGTTTCCGGAGGACGACGTCGAGGTGGTCACGGTCGCCTCGCACGACGGGCCGGTGACCTGCGCGAAGGGCCTCCGCGTGCTCCCCGACCACACGTGGGAGACGCTCGGCGCGGTCGACGTGCTCGTGTACCCGGGCGGTGTCGGGACGCGACGGGAGCTCGCCGACCCGGTCGTCCTCGATCGACTGCGGACGCTCCACGCCGAGGAGACGCTCCTCGCGAGCGTCTGCACGGGCTCGCTCGTCTTCGCGGCGGCCGGACTGCTCGACGGTCGACCGGCCACGACGTGGTGGGGGCTCGTCGAGATGCTCGGCGAGCTCGGTGACCGCGTCGACGTCCGGCCCGATGCACGGTTCGTCGACGACGGCGACGTCGTCACCGCGGCCGGTGTGTCCGCCGGCATCGACATGGCGCTCCACCTCGTCGCCCGCCTGCACTCGGTCGAGCGGGCGCGCGAGGTCCGCCGCTACATCCAGTACGACCCGGAGCCTCCGGTCTGAGCGATCGCGGGGCGCGTCACGCCGTCGACGCGACGGCGCGGCCGCTCAGAGCTGCCACCGGCCGTGCCGCAGCACCGGCACGTGCTCACCGGCGCGTGTGACCCCGTCGACGTCGAGCTCGAGGCTGCCGACCATCAGGTCGACGTGGATCGCCGAGGCGTTCATCGCCGCCTCCGCCTCCGGCCCGTCCACTCCCATCGCAAGACCCGCGCCGAGGGCGATGTGGCTGGCGGCGTTCTCGTCGATCAGGGTGTCGTAGAAGACCGTGTCGAGCGGCCCGATCCGGCCGTCGCCGTCGACGAGCGCGAGCTCGCCGAGGCGCGACGCTCCCTCGTCCTTGGCGGCGGCGGCGCGCAGGGTCTCGGCGCCACGCGTCGCGTCGATCCGCACCGCGCGCCCGCCGGCGAACTCGATGCGGATCCCCTCCACGATCGCCCCGTAGAGCTCCCGCGGCTTCGTCATCGTCACCACGCCGTCTGCGCGCTCGGGATCGGGCGTCGTGAAGACCTCCTCCGTCGGCAGGTTCGGATGGTGTGGGACGCCGTCGATCGTCTCGAAGCGCGCCGCGTGCCAGCGCGAGCCCCCGAGCAGGCCGATCGTGAGGTCCGAGCCCGGCCCGTGCAGGCGGACGGCGTCGAAGCGGCGGGCCGTGAGGCGCCGGGCGACGTCGAGGAGCTGCGCGGTTCGTGCCGTCCAGGCGGCGTTCGGGTCCGGCTCGTCCAGCCGGCACATGCGCTCGACCGCGGCCCACAGCCTCTCGAGGGCCTCGGCGGCCGTCAGGCCCGGGTAGACGAGCTCGGCCCAGGCGGCCGTCGGACCGGGCACCATCGTCCAGTTCGTCGTCCGCGCGTTGATGACCGCGTTCGACTCGGGCAGCCAGGGCAGCAGGTCGCGCCCCGCCCGGGACGGGTCGACGTCGTCGAACGCGCTCGGGGCGTGCGGCCCGGAGAGGGAGATCCTGGCCCCGTGCTCGTCGGAGAGCCAGCGCAGGCGGTCGCGGAACGACGCCGGGACGAAGTCGATCGTGTCGTCCGCGGCGTGGAGGAGCCGCTCGCGCTTGACGAGGTCGTCGAACGTGAAGACGTCGACCCAGAGCGCCCCGGCCCGGTAGGCGGCGCCGGCGACCGCACGTGCGAGGTCCTCCTTCCCGGGGTGCGTCGTGAGCCCGACGATCTGACCGGGCTGCACGTTGGCGCCGGCGGTCACGGCGAGCTCGGCGAGGGCGCGGACGCGGTCGGCGCGCATCAGACCTGCCATGCCCCGTCCCGGAGCAGCGGGACGCGCTCACCGGTCGCCGTGATCCCGTCGACGTCGAGATCCGGGCTCCCGATCATGAAGTCGACGTGGATGCGGCTCCGGTTGATGCGACGCCGATCCGCCTCGTCCTCCACGGAGTCGGCGTAGGCGTTGCCGAGGGCGATGTGGCTCGCGGCGTTCTCGTCGAGCAGCGTGTCGTGGAAGACCGTGCCCAGCGGCCCGATCCGGCCGCTCCCGTCGACGAGCGCGAGCTCCCCGAGCCGGGACGAGCCGTCGTCCTTGGCAACGGCCGCGCGGAGCGCATCGGCTCCGCGCTCGGCGTCGATGCGCGTGACCCGCCCGCCGGTGAACTCGACGCGGAGGCCGTCGATCAGCGAGCCGTACAGCTCGAGCGGCCGGGTCGCCGTCACGACGCCGTCGACGCGGTCCGGGTCGGGTGCGGTGTGCGTCTCCTCGCTCGGGATGTTGGCGTAGTGGCGAAGGCCCTCCGCCGTCGCCGAGTCCCCTGCCTTCCAGCGCGACGACGGCAGGA
This sequence comes from Gaiella sp., assembly GCF_057140465.1. Taxonomy (NCBI): domain Bacteria; kingdom Bacillati; phylum Actinomycetota; class Thermoleophilia; order Gaiellales; family Gaiellaceae; genus Gaiella; species Gaiella sp. The sequence goes on along the minus strand of NZ_DBNHWK010000051.1, from coordinate 2,254 downwards.
GCCCGACGGTGAGCGTCGTCCCGGGCCCCTCGAGGTGGATCGCGTCGAAGCGGCGCTCGGTGAGCCGCGAGGCGACCGCCTTCAGCTCGGCACCCCGTGCGGCCCAGGCTGCTGCCGGGTCGGGCGCCTCGAGCCGGCAGACGTAGGAGATCACCTCCCAGAGCCGGTCGTACGCCGCGTCGGGTGCGAGGTCCGGGTAGACGAGCGTCGCCCACCCCGGCGTCGGCGCGGGCGCGACGCACCAGTTCGTCGTCCGGGCGTTGACGACCGCTCCCGAGTTCGGGAGGTACGGCAGGAGGTCGTGACCGGTCCGGCGCGGGTCGACTCCCTCGAGCGCGAGCGGGGCCGACGGTCCATGGAGGGAGATCCGCGCGCCGCGCTCCGACGAGAGCCACTCCAGCCGGTCGACCATCCACGGGGGCACCTCGTGGAGCGTCTCCTCGGGAGCGAGCTCGAGGCGCGCCCGCTTCACCCAGGGGTCGAAGGTGAGCACGTCGACCCACCGGGCGCCCCGCTCGTACGCGCGGCGCGCGATCGCGCGCGCGACCTCCTCCTTGCCGGTGTCCGACGAGACGGCGACGATCTGGCCGGGCTGGACGTTGGCGCCGAAGTCGACGACGAGCTCGGCCAGTCGCCGCGCCTGCTCACCGTGTCGAGTCACGCAGGCACCCTACCCGGGCGAGAATGGTGCGATGCGGCTCAATCGCTACCTCGCCCGAGCCGGCGTCGCCTCGCGTCGTGGGGCCGACGACCTGATCCGCTCGGGCAGGGTGTGCGTCAACGGCGAGCGCGGAGAGCTCCACACGATCGTCGACGTCGGCGACACCGTGGAGGTCGACGGCCGCCGGGTCGAGCCCGAGCAGACCGCGCTGCTCCTCCTCCACAAGCCCCAGGGCGTCGTGACGACCGTCAGCGACCCCCAGGGCCGGCGGACGGTCGTCGACCTCGTTCCCGACGAGCCGCACGTCGTCCCCGTCGGTCGCCTCGACCGCGAGACGACGGGCGCGCTCCTGCTCACGAACGACGGAGAGCTCGCGCACCGTCTCGCACACCCGAGCTTCGGGGTCGAGAAGACCTACCTCGTCGACGTGGACGGCGTCCCGGGGGACGAGGCGCTCCGTCGGCTGGAGGAGGGGGTCGACCTCGACGACGGCCGCACCGCGCCCGCGCGCGTGCGCCGTCTCGGCGCATCGCGCCTCGAGCTGACGCTGCACGAGGGGCGCAACCGCCAGGTGCGGCGGATGTGCGAGGCGGTCGGGCATCCCGTGCGCCGGCTGCACCGCACCGGCTACGCCGGCCTCGCGCTCACCGGGCTCGCGCCGGGGGCGTGGAGAGCGCTGACCCGCGACGAGGCGGCTGCTCTCCGGCGCCGCGTCGGCCTGTAGCCGCGCGACGAGGATCGCGGGTCCCGGCGCACGTAGGCCCTGCGGCCCCTGGGCTGTGGGGCCGGATCCCCGCCCCGCGTGCCGAGGGTCAGAGCCGCACGAAGCCCATCCGCTCGTACATCAGCTCGAGCGTCGGTGCGGAGGCGGCCCGCGCCTTGTCGGCGCCGAGCGCGAGCAGGCGCCGCAGCTCGCCCTCGTCGGCGCGGAGCTCCAGGTACCGCTCGCGCACCGGCGCGAGCAGGCCGGCGACCGCCTCGCCGACGTCGACCTTGAAGCGCCCGTACCCCTCGTGCTCGTACTCGACCTCGATCTGTCCCGGTGACTTGCCGGTCGCGACCGCGAGGATGTCGACGAGGTTCGTGATCCCCGGCTTGTCGTCGCCGCGCCGGATCTCGCGGCCCGAGTCGGTGACGGCGCTGCGGAACTTCTTCAGGATCACGTCGGCCTCGTCGAGCAGGCGGACGGTGCCCTGCTCGGTGCCGCCGGTCGTCGACATCTTGGTCGTCGGCTCCTGCAGGTCCATGATCCGCGCTCCGACCTCCGGGTAGATGCCCTCGGGGACGACGAACGTGTCGCCGAAGCGCGCGTTGAAGCGCTCGGCGATGTCGCGGCTGAGCTCGAGGTGCTGTCGCTGGTCGTCGCCGATCGGGACGCGGTCGCTCTGGTAGAGGAGGATGTCGCCCGCCATCAGCACCGGGTACGTGAAGAGCCCCGCCGAGACGAAGTCGCGTCGGTCCGCCTTGTCCTTGAACTGCGTCATCCGGCCGAGCTGCCCGTAGCTCGTCACCGCCGACAGCAGCCAGCTCGCCTCGGCGTGGGCGGTGACGTGACTCTGCGCGAAGACCGTCGAGCGCTCCGGGTCGAGCCCC
>NZ_DBNHWK010000050.1:0-9039 GCF_057140465.1 Gaiella sp. | reverse complement strand
GGTGGAGGTTGATGTCGAGTTCGCGACCGGCACGTATCGCCACGAGGACGCGGTCGGTCGCGTAGCGGAGATCCGTCGGGCGATGGAGTCCCTCGGCGACGACCTGGGGCTGGCCTGGGCGGGCTTCCTGAGCTTCGGAATCAGCTGGAGCGCGCTGCGAGCGGAGGAAGGACGTACAGCGCTTCGTCGAGGGGCCGAGCACGCCGATCGCATCGGACAGGAGGCTCTCGCCTCGGCGATGCGGGAGTGGGACGGTGCGGCTCTTGCCTTCGGGCCGACGCCCGTCGACGAGGTGATCAGGCTCACCGAGGTGGTGCTCGCGGCCACACCCGGCACGATCGGCCGCAGCGGCCCGTTGCGCCGGCTCGGCCGGATGTGGGCCTGCCGCTGCGAGTTCGGCCGGGCACGCGAGGCGTATCGCGAGGGAATGGCGATCGCGCGAGACGCCGGGATGCTCCGCGAAGCCGCCGCGTCGGCGATCGGGATGGCGTACATCGAGCAGCGCGCCGGCGACCTCGACGCCGCCGAGACGGTGCTGCGCCAGGGGATCGCGGAGCTCGACGCGCTCGGCGACCGGGGGTTCTACTCGACCGCCGTCGCCGAGCTCGCCGGGCTGCTGGCCGAGCGCGGGCGCGACGACGAGGCCGCGGAGTGGTGCGCGCGCGCCCGTGAGACGACCGGCCCGTCGGACATGGCGACCGTCGCCCGCGTCGAGGCGCTCGACGGCCTCCTGGCGGCACGACGAGGCGACAGCGCGGAGGGGGAGCTGCTCGGGCGCCGCGCCATGGAGATGCTGGCGGAGTCCGAGTCCGACTTCTACGAGTACGTCGGCGGCACCCACCTCGTGCTCGCCCGCACGCTGATCGCATGCGGCAAGGGCGACGAGGCACACGAGCACGCCGAAACGGCACTCCGCGTCTACGAGGCGAAGGGCGACCAGCCCGCCACCGGCTGGGCCCGCGAGCTGCTCGCGTCGCTCTCCTCCTGACGGCGTGCCGCCGCTGCCTACGATGCCTTCATGAGCGCGTACCCGGCCCACCTCGAGACGGACGTCGTCCTCCGCGACGGCCGAACCGTGCACGTGCGCCCGGCGCGCCGCGACGACCGCGACCGGCTGGAGGACTACTTCATCGGCCTCTCCGACGAGTCCCGGCGCCTGCGGTTCTGGGGGCAGGTCGTGAACGTGCGCGAGCAGGCGACGAACGCCGTCGAGATCGACTACGTCGACCACCTGACCGTGCTCGGCTTCGCCGGGCCGGATCTCACGGAGGTCGTCGGGGGGGCCCAGTACGTCCGCGACGGCAAGGCGCGCGCGGAGATCGCGATGTCGGTGTCCGACGAGCTGCAGGGACAGGGCCTCGCATCGATCCTCATCGAGCACCTCGCCGAGGCCGCGGCCGCCCAGGGCATCGAGTTCTTCCACGCGGACGTGCTGCCGGAGAACCACCGCATGATCGACGTCTTCCGCGGCACCGGCTTCCCGCTCTCGATCCGCACGCGGCCCGGGTACGTCGAGGTCGAGTTCCCGACCACGGTCACCGACGAGACGGCCGGCCAGTACGAGGAGCGTGAGCGGATCGCCGCGGCGAACGCCGTGCGGCGGGTGCTCGAGGCCCGCTCGATCGCGGTCATCGGCGCCTCGCGCGACCCGACGACGATCGGCGGCCGGCTGCTCCGCAATCTCGTCACGCAGCCGTTCGCGGGCGTCGTCTACCCGGTGAACCCCGTCGCCGAGGCGGTGCAGGGCGTCGCCGCGTACCCGAGCGTCCTCGACGTCCCCTCCGATGTCGACCTCGCGTTCGTCGTCGTGCCGGCGGCGCAGGTGATCGACGTCGCGCGCCAGTGCGCCCGCAAGGGGGTGAAGGCCCTCGTCGTCATCTCCTCCGGCTTCGGCGAGACCGGGGAGGAGGGGCGCCGGCTGCAGCACGAGCTCGTCGACGTCTGCCGCGAGACCGGCATGCGCCTGATCGGGCCGAACTGCATGGGCGTGATCAACACCGATCCGGGCGTGGCGCTCAACGGCACCTTCGCGCAGGTCGCGCCGCCGGAGGGGCCGATCGCGTTCATGTCGCAGTCCGGGGCGCTCGGGATCGCCGTGATCAACATGGCCAACCGCCTCGGGCTCGGGCTCTCGTCGTTCGTCTCGATCGGCAACAAGGCCGACGTCTCCCCGAACGACCTCCTCTGCTACTGGGACGAGGACGAGCGCACCGACGTCGTGCTGCTCTACATCGAGTCGTTCGGCAACCCGCGGCGCTTCGCCGAGATCGTGCGCCGCGTCGGCAGGCACAAGCCCGTCGTGGTCGTGAAGAGCGGCCGGGGGGCAGCCGGGCGCAGGGCCGCCTCGTCCCACACCGGGTCGCTGCTCGCGTCGGCGGACACCACCGTGGACGCGCTCCTCCGTCAGGTCGGGGTCACGCGCACGGACACCCTCGAGGAGATGTTCGACGTCGCCGCGCTGTTCGCCAACCAGCCGATCCCCGAGGGGCGGAACGTCGCCATCCTCACCAACGCGGGCGGGCTCGGCATCCAGTGCGCCGACGCCTGCGAGGCCCGTGGGCTGCACGTCCCGGAGCTGACCGGGGAGACGATCGCGGAGCTCCGCTCCTTTCTCCCGCCCGCCGCCGGGGTCTCGAACCCCGTCGACATGATCGCGTCGGCGACCGCGGAGGACTACGGCCGCGCGATCCGCGTCGTCGCGCGCGACCCGGGCATCGACGCGCTGATCGTGATCTACATCCCGCCGCTCGAGGACGACGCGCCGGCCGTCGCGCAGAGCATGGTCGAGGCGATCGGCTCTCTCGAGGGGGTGATCCCGGCGCTCACCTGCTTCATGTCCGCGCGCGGCCTGCCGGACGCCCTGTCCGCCCCGGGCGTGCGCATCCCCTCCTACGCGTTCCCCGAGCAGGCCGCGATCGCCCTCGCCCACGCCGCGGACCACGGCGAGTGGCGTCGCCGACCCGTCGGCGTGGTGCCACGCTTCCCGGGGACCCGCGAGGACGAGGCGGCGGCGGTGCTCGCGGGGGCGCTCGAGCGCGGGGAGGGCTGGCTCGATCCCGACGAGATCACGCGTCTCTTCGCCTGCTACGGGATCCCGCTCGCCACGATGCTCCGTGCCGACACGCCCGAGGCCGCGGCCGAGGCGGCGGCCTCGCTGCGCGGCCCCGTCGCCCTCAAGGCCGTCGGCCCCGTGCACAAGACGGACGTCGGTGCCGTCCGCCTCGACCTCGCCGCGACGGAAGTGGCGGCCGAGGCGGCCGCCATGGCGCGGCGGATCGCAGAGCACGGGGAGACGCTCGACGGCTTCGTCGTCCAGGAGCTCGTGACGGGCGGCGCCGAGATGTTCGTGGGCATGACCGCGGACCCGGAGTTCGGGCCGATCGTCGCCTGTGGTGCGGGCGGCGTCACCGTCGAGCTGACGCGCGACATGGCCGTCCGCGTCGCCCCGGTCAGCGACCTGGAGGCGGCGGAGATGATCCGCTCCCTGGCCACGTTCCCGCTCCTCGACGGCTTCCGCGGCGCATCGAAGCGAGACGTGAAGGCGCTCGAGGACGTCGTGCTCCGTGTGTCGGCGCTCGCCGTCGACCAGCAGGCGATCGTGGAGATGGACTGCAACCCCGTGATCGTGCTCGAGCGGGGCGCCGCCGTCGTCGACGCGCGGGTGCGCGTCAGCCCGCCGGCGCCCCGGACGCCGTTCGCCGGGCGCGCCGACTCCTGAGCGCTCCCTCCGCGGGCCACCCCGACGCTCTGCCGAGACGACGGCGATCCGGTCGCGCCGCGGCCGGCCGGTCGACCGGAGAAGGACGAACGGCGCGGCGCGCGATCGTGGGCACGGCCGGCCGCGCAGCCGTCGCCATCGGTGGCGACGGGACGTACGCGAGGGACGAGCGCGTCACGATGCCCTGCTCGCCTGCGCGAGCAGGGCATCGCACTCCCCGACCCGCGGCCGGGCGCCCATCGCCGCGAACAGCCGCTTGGCCTCCCGCAGCGTCGCCTCGGCGGACGCATCCCCGAGCGCGGCGAGGCAGCGCCCTTCGCCGAGCACCGCGTATGCGTGCTCGAGAGCCGAGCCGAGGCCTTCCCATCGCGCCGCCGCGGCGCGGTAGCCCGCGAGCGCCTGCTCGGTCTCGCCACGGGCATCGGCGATCGCCGCCCGCGCCGCCGCGAGCGCCGCCTCGCGGCTCGGAAAGGCCTCCTCGACGCCGTCGCACAGGCGCTCCGCGCGCGCGAGCTCGCCGATCCCGACCGCGGTGCGAACGAGCCTCGGCAGTTGCCCGGCCGGCTCTCCGGGCGTAAGCGTGACGTCGTCGAACTCGGCGAGCAGCCCACGGGCCGCGTCCTCCCTTCCCGCGGCGACCCATGCCGACCCGACTGCCGCGGCGACGTAGCCGAAGACGGCGAGGTTGTCCGTTGCGCGCGCCGCCCCGACGGCGGCGTCGGCCAGGCCGAGGGCCCCTTCGACGTCTCCGGTCTCCTCCAGTGCGCGGGTGACCGTCGCCCGCGCGAACTGGAGGAAGATCCCCTGCGGGTCGAGGTCGGCGAGCACGGGCTCGACCTCGGCGAGGGCCTCCGCAAGGCGGCCGGCGTCGACGAGCCAGGCGAGCATCGTCGCTCGCGCCGGCCCGGTGTTGACGCCGCGGGCCGCGGCCAGCGCCAGCACCTCCTCGATCGCGGCGAGGCCTGCGGGCGGCCCCTCGATCTCCATGACGACGCAGGCGCGGTTGTACGCGCAGACCACGGCGTCCCGGCCGTGCCCGCCGTCGACGAGCAGCTCCTTCGCCCGGGTGAGATCCTCGAGCCCCGCGTGGTCCCCGAGGTGGCAACGCGCCGAGCCACGGAAGCCGAGGGTGCGGCCGGGCACGGGGAGGTGGAGCTCGGCGGCGAGCCCGAGCGCCCGCTCCGCCGCGCCCAGTGCCTCGTGGATCTCGTCGCGGACGAGGTGCGAGCCGGCGAGGTCCTCGATCGCGTCGACGAGCCCCTGTCCCGGGCTCTCCTCGAGCAGCGCGACCGACTCGACGGCGGTCTCGAGTGAGCGCGGATCGCCGAGATAGTGCTGTGCGATGGAGAGCTTCGCGAGCGCCTCTGCGGCGCCGTCGACGTCGTTGCGCTCCCGGAAGAGCGTCGCCGCACGCTCGAGCGCCTCTGCCGGGCCCGCTCGGCCGTGCCAGACCGTCATCGCCGCACTCGCCCAGCGCACGAGCACCGTGGGGTACTCCGGCGCGTCGTCGGGCGTGGCGTCGAGCGCCTGTTGCAGCAGCTGCAGTGCCTTGGCTCCGTCGAGGCCGAGCGCGCGCTCGCCCGCGAGCAGCGCGTACCGTGCGGCTGCGGTTCCGAGCTCGGCGACCAGCGCCGTGTCGCCCGTGGCCTCGGCGAGCGCGATCGCCTCGCCGGTGTGGTAGGCGAGGACCTCGGCGACGTCCTCGACGCGCTCCCCGGCCTTCTGCTCGAGCCAGGCCACGGCCTTCGCGTGCTTCGCAGCCCGCTGTGCCCGCGGCACCTGCCCGTAGGCGACGTCGCGCACGAGGACGTGCCAGAAGCCGAGCTCCTGCTCCCCCTCCATCGAGGACTGCCGGAACGGCCGCACGAGCTCCTTGCGGGCGAGGTCGTGCAGCGCCGACTCGACCTCCGGCTGGTCACGACCGCCCATCGCGGCCACCGCTCCGGACCAGAAGACCTTCCCGATCACCGCCGCGTCCTGGAGCAGGCCCTTCCGGTCCGGGGGCAGCGTGTCGAGGCGGGCGGCGATCAGCGCGTGGAGCGACTCCGGGAACGTGATCTCGACGCCGTCGCGCAGCCGCCCGTGCGCGTCGAGCAGGTCTCGGTCGCGCAGCATGCGCACGAACTCCTCGGCGTAGAGCGGGTTGCCGCCCGCCCGCTCGAGGAGCAGATGCTGCGTCTCCGCGGGCAGCACCGCCTGCTCCAGCAGGGCCGAGACGAGCCGTGCGGTGTCGGCGTCCGAGAGCGGAGCGAGGCTCACCGTGGTCGCGTTCTTGAGCCCGGCGCCCCAGGTCGCATGCTTTTCGTACAGCTCCGGCCGGGCGGTGCAGACGACGAGCAGGGGGATGCCCTGCGCCCAGTCCGCGAGGTGCTCGAGGAAGGCGAGGAGCGCGTCGTCGGCCCAGTGCACGTCCTCGAACACGAGCACCACGGGCCCGTCGTCGGCGATCGACTCGAGGAAGCGGCGCCACGCCGTGAACGACTCCTCGCGCGCGACGGGCGGCCCGGCCTCGATCCCGAGCAGCGGCAGGAGGCGCGCCGTCAGCCAGTGTGCGTCGTCGCCCTCGGGCACGACCTGCTCGAGCTTCGTCTGCGCCTCGTCGGGCGCGTCCGACTCGAGCACCCCCGCGTGCGCCTTGACGATCTCGCCGAGCGCCCAGAACGTGATGCCCTCCCCGTAGGGCAGGCAACGGCCCTGCCGCCAGCGGACGAGCTCCGGCAATCGGTCGAGGTAGGTGCCGAGCTCGGCGACGAGGCGGCTCTTGCCGACCCCGGGCTCACCCACGAGCGTCACGAGCTGCACCGATGCGTCGCTGGCGACCCGGTCGAACACCGTCCTGAGCTGCAGCACCTCGAGCTCGCGACCGACGAGCGGCGTCGAGAGCTCGCGGATCACGTCCGAGCCGAAGCGGGCGCGCGCGCGCACGGGCTGCCACAGGCGCACCGGCTCGGCCTTGCCCTTCAGCTCGGCCGGCGCGAGCTGCTGCCACTCGAACACGCGCTCGGTGGCCTCGTACGTGCCCTCGCCGACGGCGACGCCGCCGACGGGCGCCGCCCCCTGGATGCGCGAAGCGGTGTTGACGACGTCGCCGGTGACGAAGCCCTCGCCCTGCTCGGGTCGGGCGTCGAGCGCGACGAGCGCCTCGCCCGTGTTGATCCCCACGCGCACCGACAGCCCGAGCGTCGGGTCGGCCTCGTTCGCGTCCGCCAGCGACTCGAGGATCGCCAGCGCGGCGCGCACCGCTCGCTCCGCGTCGTCCTCGTGCGCGACAGGCGCACCGAAGACGGCCATCACCGCGTCGCCGACGAACTTCTCCACCGTGCCCCCGAAGCCCTCGATCCGCTCGCGCAGCAGGTCGTGGTAGGGGCGCAGGCGCGCGCGGACGTCCTCGGGGTCGGCGGTCTCCGAGGCCGCGGTGAACCCGACGAGGTCGCAGAAGAGCACGGAGACGACCTTGCGCTCCTCGAGGCCCGGCGCGGGGGCGGTCTCCTCCAGCGGCGCCGTGCAGAAGCCGCAGAACCGGAAGCCGTCGGGGTTCTCCTTGCCGCACGCGGGGCACGTCGTCATCGACGGTCGAGTCTACGTGCCCCTCCCGCGCCTGCGGGCGCGCGGGGGAGGCGCGGCGGTGGTCAGTCGGTCGCGTCCGGGGCCCAGGAGGGCCGGCGGCGCTCGAGGAAGGAGCGCAGCCCCTCCTGCCCCTCCTCGCTCGTCCGTCGCTCCGCGATGCGCCGGGCGGTGTCGGGACCGTCGGGCCGCTCGCGGACGAGCCGCTTCGCGTGGCGGGCGGCCCGCGGGCCGGCCGTCCGCAGCTCGTCGAGCAGCGCGTCGAGTGCTCCGTCGAGGTCGTCGGCGACCTCGTGCACGAGCCCGATGCGGAGCGCGGTCGCGGCGTCGAAGCGCTCGCCGGTGACGAAGTAGCGGCGGGCCGCGCTCTCGCCGATCTTCCCGATGGCGAACGGGGAGATCACGGCCGGGACGATCCCGAGCTTCACCTCCGAGAACGCGAAGACGGCGCGCGGGTGCGCGATCGCCACGTCGGCGCACGCGACGAGCCCGACGCCGCCGCCGAGGGCGTGCCCCTGCACCACCGCGACCACCGGCGCCGGGCAGCCGTCGATCGCCTCCAGCATCGCGCGGAGCGCGTTCGCGTCGGCGACGTTCTCGTCGTAGGAGAGATCGGCAGAGGAGCGCATCCACTCGATGTCCGCCCCCGCGCAGAAGCTCTTCCCCTCGCCGGCGAGCACGACCGCCCGCGCGGTCCCGACGTCGACGAACGCCTCCGCGAGCTCGGCGATCAGCGCCGCGTCGAACGCGTTGCGCGTATCGGGTCGCGCCAGCGTCACGCGGAGGACGTCGCCGTCGCGTTCCACCCGCAGCGCACCCATGGTCACGCAGCATAGAGTCGGCCCATGCTGCGCGGGACGATCGCCGCCGTCGTGACGCCGCTCCGCGGTGGCGGCAGCACCGTCGACGCCGACGCCGTGCCGGCCTACGTCGACTTCCTCCGCGACGGCGGGCTCGACGGCGTGCTCACCCTCGGCACGAACGGCGAGGGGATCCTGCTCACCGTCGAGGAGCGGCGGGAGGTGACGGAGGCCTTCCTCGAGGCGGCGGCCGGACGCCTCCTGGTCGCCGCCCACTGCGGGGCGCAGACGACGGCCGACACGGCGGCGCTCGCCGAGCACGCTGCCGCCGCGGGCGCCGACGCCGTCGCGGTGATCGGGCCGCCCTACTTCAAGCTCGACGTCGAGGCGCAGTACCGGCACCTGCTCACGGCCGCGACCGCCTGTGCACCCACGCCCTTCTACGTCTACGAGTTCGCCGCCACCGCCGGGTACGCGTTCGACCCCGGGATGCTGCTCCGGCTGCGGGACGAGGCCGACAACCTCGTGGGGCTCAAGGTGTCGGACACGCCGTGGGACGCGTTCGCCCAGTACCTGCTCGACGGGCTCGACACGTTCGTCGGGCCGGAGGCACTCATCCACCAGGGGATCGCGCACGGCGCGGTGGGCGCCGTCTCGGCGCTCGCCTCGGCGTTCCCCGACGAGGTGGCGGCCGTCGTCCGCGACCCCACGGAGGAGGGCGCCCGGGGCCTCGCCGGGCTCCGGGCGCGGATCGAGGACTTCCCGCGGCAGGCGGCGCTCAAGCACGTCCTCGCGCGCAAGGGCGTGCCGCTCGGCGGAGACGTGCGTGCGCCGCTGCGGGCACTCACCGCTGCCGAGACGCGCGAGCTCGACGCGTGGCTCGACGCGCGAGGGGCCTGACCCCGACCGGTCGGCCCGATCGGCACGTCGGGGGTGAGGCGGAGGCCTCACCCCCGA
>NZ_DBNHWK010000049.1:0-13493 GCF_057140465.1 Gaiella sp. | reverse complement strand
CTCAGGGAGCCCTCCTCGCACTGGGCCCGTGTCAGCCCGGAGACCTCGATCGTCAGCGCCCCGGCCGCTTCCGCGTACGTGCCGAAGCCGCGGTTGCAGTCGGCCCGGACTGCGACCGACCCGTCGGCGGCGAACTCGATCGTGTAGCGAGACGGGTCGTCCGGGACGACTCTCGAGTCGTCGTTGCCGAGGAACTCCTCCCACTGCCAGACCGGGCCGACGAGCGCGGCCTCGGAACCGGACGTCTCGGGCCCGTCGTCGCCGTCACTGCCGACGACGCCCACGACGACGACGAAGGCGGCCAGGAGGAGGCCGACGCCGAGCGCGAAGAAGGCCTTGTTCATCGTCGGCCAGGGTAGCCGACCGGCGGGCGGCGCTCGCACGACGGCCCCGAACGCGTGAACGGGCAGTGGATTGCCCGATGTGGGAAGCCCACAGCGCACCCCGTGGAGGCCCCGATTCGCGTGCAGACGCGGCCTGCGAAGGTGAGGGCATGATCGAGGGAGCCTCCGACCGCTCGGTCGAGCGTCGGGCGTCGATCGGCCCGATCGGCGGCTTCCTGGAGCGGTTCCGGCGCAGCACCGGCGTGCCGGCCGCCGTCGGGGACGAGGCGTCCGTGGAGCTGGCGCCGGTGTTCGCGGTGCTCGACGAGATCGAGCAGGAGGCGGCGACGATCCGCGAGCGCTCCGAGCAGGTGGCGGCACGCCTTCTCCACGAGGCGAGGGAGGATGCGACCGCGATCGTCGCCGACGCGCGCAGCAAGGCGGACGCGGAGCGGGGCGACGCGCTCAAGGCCGGGCTCCGTGCCGCCGATGCCGCCGCCGCCGCGATCATCGCGGACGCCGAGCACGACGCGCTCCGGATCGAGCGTACGGGAGCCGCGAGGATCCCCGCCTTCGTCGAACAGGTGCAGGAGGGCGTCCTGGGGGCCGAGCCGTGAGGCCCGGGTGGGTGGCGGGCAGCGTGCGGGCACGGCTGCTGCTCGAGCGCCGAGCCGGGCCCGAGCTCGCCCTGGAGCTCGCCGAGGCCAGGTCGCTCGTGGACGCCATCGGGTATCTGCAGCGCTCGCCCGCGCGGTACTCGCCGCGTACGGCACGGACGGTGCACCTCGAGCAGGTGCAGCACGACGTCGCGTCGTCCGTCGGCCTCGCCGCCCGCGTGCTGGCCGCCTGGTTGCCTCGCGAGGCCGCCGTCGGGCTGCGTGCGATGGCCTCGTGGTTCGAGCTCGTCAACCTCGAGGACCGGCTCGCGTACCTCACCGGCGGCGAGCTGCGCTCGGCGTTCGAGCTCGGCGCGCTCTCCTCCGTGTGGGAGGCGGCGGCCGAGGCGAGCAGCGTCGACGAGCTGCGCCGGCTCCTGAGCCGATCGCCCTGGGGCGACGCCGGGACCGACGACCCCGAGGAGATCGCTCTCTGGCTGCGGTTCGCATGGGCGAAGCGCGTCGCGAAGCAGGTCCCCGCCGCGGAGCCGTGGGCCGCAGGCGCGGCCGCGCTCGTGCTGGCGACCGAGATGTTCGTCGCGGGCCGGTTCTTCGACGCGGCCGTCGCACGGGAGCTCGGCCTCGGATCGGCATGGGTCTCGGCGACGTCGATCGCCGACCTGCGGGCCCGTCTGCCGGCCAGGGCGGCGTGGGCGCTCGACGGCGTCGAGGACCCGCCGGGCCTGTTCGGTGCCGAGCTCGCCTGGTGGCGGCGCCTCGGACTGGACGCCGAGCGCCTGGTCCACGGCCGGCTCGACGAAGCCGACGTCGTGATCGGCGCGCTCGCCCTGCTCGCGCTCGACGCGCTCCGCGTCAACGCGGCGCTGGCGGTGGCCGCGCGCTCGGGAAGCTCGACGGCGAGGGAGGTCCTCGATGCGCTCTGCTGACATCGTCCTTCCCGAGCAGATGAGCCGCGTCGCGATCGTCGCGCCGGGATCGCGGGCCCGCGACACGCTCGTCGAGCTGGCCCGCAGCGGATGCGTCGAGCTCGTCGGCAACCTCCCCCTCCCGGAGGGCGAGGAGGTCGAGGCGCTGCGACGGCTCGGTCGGCGGCGCGGGGCGGGCGGGGACGGGCCCGCGCTCCTCGCGGAGCGACCGGACAGCGCCGCGCTCGAGCACGCGGGTGCGTGGCGGCTGCTCGCGGGCGAGGTCGAGCTGCAGCGGCGCACGCGACTCGGGCTCGCACACGGCTCCTTCCGGGCCTGGCTCGGATGGACGCCGTCGGCCGAGGTCGACGGGCTCAACGAGCGCCTGGAACGGCTCGACGCCGCCGTCGTGGAGCTCCCCCACCCCCAGTGGGTCGACCCGCCGACGCTGCTCCGTCCCGTCCCCGTCGAGCAGCCGTTCCGACCGCTCGTACAGAGCTACGGGACGAGCCGCTACCGCGACGTCGATCCGACGCTGTTCACCGTCGTCTCGTTCGTCGTGATGTTCGGGATGATGTTCGGAGACGTCGGGCACGGGCTGCTGCTCGTGTTGATCGGCCTCCTGCTGCGGCGCATGCGGTCGGGCCGGCTCGCCGGGATCAGCCACCTGTGGGTGATCGTCACGGCGGCGGGGCTCTCCGGAGCCGTGTTCGGCCTGCTCTACGGCGAGGCCTTCGGCCCGACCGGGCTCGTCCCGACCCTGTGGCTCGACCCGCTCGAGGAGCCGATCCGGCTGCTCGTCGCGGCGCTCGGCGTCGGCGCCGTGCTCCTCACCGTGAGCTACGTCCTCGGCATCGTCAACCGCTGGCGCAGCGGCGGGCTGAGAGAGGCCGTGTTCGCGCAGTTCGGCGTCGCCGGCCTGCTCGTCTTCGTCGGCGGGCTCGTCGTCGCGGGCGGCGTCGTCATGAGCCTCCCGCTCGTCGCCGTCGGCGGCGCCGGGATCGCGGCCGTCGGGCTCGTCCTGCTCGCCGTCGGCCTCGTCCTCGACGCGGGCAGGGGAGCGGCTGCGGTCACGCAGGCGACCGTCGAGTTCGTGGACGCGGTGGTGCGGCTGTTCTCGAACCTGATCTCGTTCACGAGGCTCGCCGCCTTCGGGCTCATGCACGCCGCGATCGGGGCGATCGTGTTCGCCGCCGCGAGCGCCCTGTGGGGCGGGCTCGTCGGGTCGATCGCGGCAATCCTCGTCTTCTGCGCCGGCAACGTCGTCGCGTTCGCCCTCGAGGGCCTCGTGACGGCGGTGCAGGCACTCCGGCTCGAGTACTACGAGCTCTACTCGCGCGTCTTCGCGGGCGAGGGCCACGCGTTCTCGCCCTGGGCGCTGCCCGTTCTCTCTCCAGAGGAGGAGCCATGATCGATTCGATCCTGTGGGCGCTACCTGCGATCGCCCTCGTCTTCGTCGTGACGACGGCGCTGCTGCGCCGGGCGCCGGCGCGGGGCTTCCGGCGCCTGCTCGCGGTGAACGGGCTCGTGGTCGTCGCAACCGTCGTGCTCGCGTCGTTGCTCCTGCTCGGCGTCGTCGAACCGGCGCAGGCCGCCGATGCCGGCGACACGTCGAGCTCCTGGGCGGCCCTCCTCGGGGCAGGGATCGCGGTCGCCGGCTCGGCGATCGGCGCCGGCTTCGCGGTCGCGTACACCGGTGCGGCCGCGCTCGCGGCGATCAGCGAGAAGCCCGAGATGTTCGGGCGCACCCTCGTGATCGTGGGGCTCGCCGAGGGGATCGCGATCTACGGCCTCGTCGTCGCGATCATCCTGATCGGGCAGGCATGAGCCGGATCGTGGCGATCGGCGGAGCCGTCGAGCTCGGCGGCTACGGCCTGGCCGGTGCCGACGTCGTCGACGCCCCGGAGCCGGAGGACGTTCGCCGTGCGTGGGAGGCGCTCGGAGCCGACGTGGCGCTGGTGCTGCTCACGCCGGGCGCGCGTGCCGCCCTCCCCGAGAACGTCCGCGCCGACCGCATGCTGTGGGCGGTGCTCCCGGAATGAACCTCGAGCCGCTCCGCCGGGCCGTGCGCGCCGACGCCGAGACGGACACGGCGAGCCGCCGCGCCGAGGTGGCGGCGCGGTGCGAGCGCATCATCGCCGCCGCCGAGGCGGAGGCCCGGCGCCTGACGACACAGGGCCGCACCGAGGGCGAGCGCGCCGCGGAGCACGAGGCAGTGCGACGACGCGCGGCCGCCACGCGGCGCGCGCGGGAGATCCGCCTCGAGGCGCAGCGCCGGCAGGTGGAGGAGCTCCGGGGTCGCGCGCGCGAGGCCGCACTCGCGCTGCGAACGGACGACCGCTACCCCACCCTGCTCGAACGCCTGTCGAGGGCAGCACGGGAACAGCTGGGGGACGACGCCGACGTGACCCTCGACGCGCCCGAGCTCGGGGGCGTGATCGGCCGACGCGGGAGCGCCTCCGTCGACTACACGCTTCCCGCGATCGCCGACCGGATCGTCGACGACCTCGGCCCGGAGCTCGAGGAGCTGTGGCGATGAGCGACGGTCGCGTGCACCGGGTGAGCGGCCCGGTACTCGAGGTCGAGGGGCTCGAGCCGGAGATGCTCGAGCTCCTCGAGATCGGTGACCGCCGCCTCCCCGGGGAGGTGATCGCCCTGCGCGGGGCACTGGCGACCGTCCAGGTGCACGCGTACACCGGCGGCGTCCGGCCCGGGGACCGTGTCGAGGCGACGGGGCACCCGCTCCGGGCGACGCTCGGCCCGGGGCTCCTCGGGGGCGTGTTCGACGGGATGCTCCGCCGCCTCTCGGGCGCAGCTGCCGTCCTCGGGGACGGCGACCGTCCGGGCACGCTCGACCCGAATCGCACCTGGAGGTTCACCCCAGCCGTGGAGGCCGGTCACCACGTCGGCCCGGGTGCGCTCCTCGGCGAGGCGCCGGAGACGGCCGCGATCACCTTCCGCGCGCGCGTGCCTCGCGGCGTCGGCGGGGCGATCGAGTGGATCGCGCCGCCCGGGGACTACACGGCGACGGAGCCGATCGCACGGGTCGACGGCACCGTGATCACCCTGAGCGAGCAGTGGCCGGTGCGCCTGCCGCGACCCGTGACGAGCCGCCTTCGCGCCGACGTCCCGCTGCGGACGGGACAGCGTGCGCTCGACCTCTTCTTCCCGATCGCACGGGGCGGCAGCGCCGCTGTCCCGGGAGGGTTCGGCACCGGGAAGACGGTGCTCCTCCAGCAGATCGCGAAGTGGTGCGACGCCGACGTGATCGTCTACGTCGGATGCGGCGAGCGCGGCAACGAGATGGCCGACGTGCTCGAGGAGATGGCCGAGCTCGAGGATCCGCGCACGGGGCGCTCGCTGCTCGATCGCACCGTGCTCGTCGCGAACACGTCGAACATGCCCGTGCTCGCCCGTGAGGCGAGCATCTACACGGGCGTGACGGTCGCGGAGTTCTACCGGGACATGGGGTACGACACCGTCCTCATCGCCGACTCCACCTCCCGCTGGGCGGAGGCGCTGCGCGAGGTGTCGTCGCGTACCGGCGAGCTCCCGGCCGAGGAGGGGTACCCGGCCACGCTCGCATCCGCCCTCGCCGCCTTCTACGAGCGCGCCGGGCGCGTCCAGACCCTCGGCGGAGACGACGCCTCGGTCACGATCCTCGCCGCCGTGTCTCCCCCCGGGGGCGACATGACCGAGCCGGTGAGCTCGAACACCCGACGATTCGTTCGCTGCGTGTGGTCGCTCGATCCCGACCTCGCGTACGCCCGCCACTACCCCGCCGTGAGCTGGCGCGACTCCTCGACACGGGACGCCGAGCGCATCGCCGAGTGGTACCTCTCCCAGAACGAGCCCGAGTGGAGCGCACGTCGAGAGCGCGCCCTCCGGATCCTCGCGGACGCCGACCGCCTCGAGTCGATCGCCCAGCTCGTCGGGGCTGGATCGCTCCCCGATCGTGAGCGCGTGACGATGCTGGCAGGTCGGTTGCTGCGAGAGGCAGTTCTCCAGCAGAGCAGCCTGAGCGCCAACGACGCCTTCTGCGCGCCGGCGAAGCAGCGGTCGCTGCTCGAGCTCGTGTTGCGGATCCACGACGTCTGTGCCGATCTCGTCGGACGCGGCACCGCGGTCGCACGGATCGAGCAGGCCGACCTCTCCCCCGCGACCCGGGCGCGCGACGCGACGGGCCCGAACGACGCGGCGGCCGTCGGCGAGATCGGCGAGCGCCTGCTCGCCGCGCTGTGGGAGCTCGGATGAGCGTCCGCGCCCCCGTCGAATACGCGTCCGTCACGTCGATCAAGGGGCCGCTGCTCGTCGTCGAGGGCATCGAGGACGTCGGCTGGGACGAGGTCGCGCAGATCCGCCTCGAGTCGGGCGACGTGCGCCACGGCGTCGTGCTCGAGGTCGCGGGCGACCTCGCCGTCGTCCAGGTGTTCGAGGGGACGCAGGGCATGGGCCTCGAGCGGGCGCGCGTCTCGTTCGGCGGCGGGCCGATGCGCATCCCGGTCAGCGAGGCGTGGCTCGGCCGCGTGTGCAACGGGAGGGGCGAGCCGCTCGACGGCGGGCCGCAGGTGCTCGGCTCGGAGCTGCGCGAGATCGGCGGACACCCGATCAACCCCGCTGCCCGCGCGACACCCCGTGACCCGATCCTCACCGGCGTCTCCGTCGTCGACGGGCTGGCGACCCTCGTGCGCGGGCAGAAGCTGCCGATCTTCTCCGTCGGCGGGCTGCCGCACCTCGAGCTCGCGGCGCAGATCGCGGCCCAGGCGACCGTCCGCGACGAGGCGTTCGCGGTCGTGTTCGCCGCGATGGGGGTGACCAACGCCGACGCCTCCACGATGCGCGAGCGCCTCGAGTTGCGGGAGCCGGCCGACGACCTCGTGCTCGTGCTCAACACCGCCGACGACCCACTCGTCGAGCGGATCACCGCGCCTCGCCTCGCGCTCACGATCGCGGAGCACCTCGCGTTCGACCTCGACCGCCACGTCCTGGTCGTGATGGCCGACATGACGAGCTACTGCGAGGCCGTCCGGGAGGTGGGGTCGTCGCGCGGGGAGATCCCGAGCCGGCGCGGCTACCCCGGGTACCTCTACAGCGACCTCGCGAGCATCTACGAGCGCGCGGGCCGCATCCAGGGGAAGGCCGGCTCGGTGACGCAGATTCCCGTCCTGACGATGCCGGGCGGTGACGTGACCCACCCGGTGCCAGATCTCACCGGCTACATCACCGAGGGCCAGGTCGTGCTCTCCCACGACCTCCACGTCCGCGGCGTCTACCCGCCCTTCGACCCGCTCCGCTCGCTGTCGCGGCTGATGCGGCTCGGCGCCGGCGCGGCGACGACGCGGGCCGATCACCTCGAGATCGCGGCGCAGCTCTACGCGCTCGTGGCGCAGGCGCGCCGGATCGCCGATCTCGCCGAGGTCGTCGGCGCCGATGCGCTGAGCGAGGGCGAGACGCAGTACCTCGCGTTCGTCGACTCCTTCGAGGCGGAGTTCGTGACCCAGGGCGCGGGCGAGCTGCGCACCCTCGACGAGACGCTCGACCGCGCCTGGGCCGTCGCCTCGACGCTCCCCGCGCGGGAGCTCACGATGGTGTCCGAGGAGGCGCTCCGTCGGCACCACCACGGCGGGAGGCGGACGTGAGGCCGCCGCCGGGGCGCGCCGGTCGCCTCTGGCTGATCGGGCGACTCGACGTCGCCCGACGGGGCACCGAGGTCCTGGAGCAGAAGCGGCAGACGCTCCTGCGGGAGCGACAGCGGACGGCCGAGGAGCTCGCGGAGGCGACGGGCCTGTGGGACGCGCGGGCCCGGGAGGCCGCCGTGTGGAACGACCGGGCGCTGACGCTGGCGGGCGCACGTCGTCTACGGCTCGCCGCCCAGCATCGCGCCGGGACGGCGACCGCCGCGGTCACCTGGCGCAACATGCTCGGGACGCGCGTTCCCGACGCCGTCCGCGTGGACTTCGGAGAGCCCCGGCGGGAGGCTGCGCCCGGAGGAGGCCCCGGCGTCGCCCTGTCGGCCGACGCCCATCGCCGGGCGCTCGTCGCCGCGTCGACGTTCGCGGCCGCCCGCGCCGCGCACGAGGCGGTCGAGACGGAGCTCGTCGCGACGACGCGCCGGCTGCGTGCGATCGAGCGACGCTGGATCCCCGAGCACGAGTCGGCGCTGCATCGACTCGAGATCACGCTCGCCGAGCACGAGCTCGAGGACGTCGCGCGATCGCGGTTCGCCCTCGAGCGACGCTGACGCGACGCCGCGAGCCGGTCAGGAGAGGTCGATGCGGTCGGCGCGCAGCTGGTCGAGGCGGAGCCGGCGCTCGGCCGCGAGGAACGCCTCCATCGTCTCCCGCATCGTCGTGCCCTCGTAGGCCCAGATCTCGGGATGGACGTTCACGTGGAGCCAGTCGAGCCCGCCGTCGGCGAGCTCGCCGTGCGGGCAGTGACCGGGGCGCTCCCGATACCGCCAGTTCTGGTTCGAGTCGGAGCGGAAGTGCGCCGGGTCGTACCACGGCGGGCTCATCGCGTTCACGGCGCCCGGGATCGGGTCGCTCATGTACGAACGATCAGGGTTGTGCCACGCGACGACGGGGTCGAAGCGCTCGTCGAGGTCGACGCGCGGCCACACGGCGTGGTGCGCGATCCTCCCCCCGAGCTCCCGCAGACGGTCGATCGTCCGCTCGCCCTCCTCGGAGAGGAGGTTGTAGAAGACGGATCGAGTCATCAGGAACCACGTCGACCAGACCCCTTCGTCGGCCTCGACCTCGGCCATCCGGACGGCGGCCTCGAGCGAGAGGTCGACGTCGTGGCGGACGATCAGCACGCCCGGTGCCGGAGGCTCGTCGAACCCGGCGAAGCGGTACCCGCCGGCCTTCGCCCCCCGCAACAGCTCGCGGTAGTGGGCGAGCGAGAAGGCACAGCTCTCGCCGGTCATCCGCCCGGCTCCACGTCGATCTCGACGAGGGCGGCGGCCGCGTCCGCCCGCTCGAGCGCCTGCTCTCGGCTCTCACCGGTCGCGATCACGTACCCCCGCCGGTCGGAGATCACCTGCACCGGCCGGATCGTCTCGCCGACCACGGAGTAGATCGACGCGTCGACGACGCCCGGCGCCGCCAGCACGGGCCCGAGCGGCCCGACGCGCGTCACGCGTCCGGCGCGGAGATGGCCGGGCTCGGCGGTGAGGAAGCGGATCGCCGTCGCCCGCTCGAAGCGCGGGCGCACCATCTCCTCGGTGACCTCCTCCCCGAGGGCGAGCCGCAGCTGCACCTCGAGCAGGTCGATCCCGAGGGCGTGCTCGAGCAGCTCGGCCATCATCCCGCCGATCCGGGCGGCGCACTCGACGAGGAGCACGCGGCCGTCGGCGGTGGCGATCAGCTGCGGGAACGCGATGCCGCTCCGGAGCCCGAGTGCGAGCGCGGCCTCGGCGGCGACGCGCTCCGAGGCCACGAGCTGCTCGCCCTCGACGTGCGGCGGGTAGAGGTGGACCCAGCTCACGCCGAAGCCGATCCCGGACGGCCGCAGGCGGTCGCCGAGCGCGACGAGGAGCACCTTCCCGTCGCGGACGACGACGATCCCGTTCATCTCGATCCCCTCGACGTACTCCTCGAGGATCGCCGGCTCGCCGGGCGAGACGGCGACCGTGTCCGCCAGGTGGGCCTCGATGTCGGCGACCGCGTCGACGCGGAAGACGCCGTGCTGGCCGCTGCCCGCCGCCGGCTTGAGGACGGCGGGGAAGCCGACCACGCGCGCGGCCTGCTCGGCCTCCTGTGGGGAGGCGACCGTCGTGAACCGCGGCTGGGGAACGCCCGCGTCGGCAAGACGACTCCGCATCGCGACCTTGTGGGTCATGAGGCGCGCGGTGTCGACGCCGATCCCCGGCAGGTCGAGAGCCTCGGCGAGCCGTGCCACCATCGGGACGGCACGCTCCGCCTGGACGGTCGTGACGCCGTCGATCTCGAGGTCGGCGAGGGCCGCGACCACCGCCTCCGGCTCGGCGAAGTCGACGACGCGGCCGACATCGGCGAGGGGCAGGCCCGGTGCGTCCGGGTTGCGGTCGACCGCGACGACGCGGAGGCCGATCTCCTTGGCCCGCTCGATCACGGCGCGCTGGTAGCGGCCGGCACCGACGACGAGAACGGTCTTCACGGTGCGCGATGCTACTCGCGACCGCGTCTCGTCGGCACGATGGAGGCATGGCGCCTCGCGTCCTCGGCGCGCTCGTCGTCCTCGCCACGCTGGCCGTCGCGGCGGCAGCCGCGCGGAACACGGTGGATGCGCCGCCGTGCGTTCCCCGCGCGTCGGCCGCCTACACGGCCCGCGTGAACGACGCCCTCCGCTCCGCACGGGACGTGTGGGGCGAACAGCTCCTCGCCGCGCCGGGCGGGCCGACATACGCGCGGGCCACCGGTCGGCTCGCGGCGATCACGTTCGCGCGGCGCCCGAAGGGGGACGCCCTCACCGGATCGGGCGTGTACTACGTGCCCTTCGCGATGCCCCGGGGATCGGCCGGGGCGACCGACGTGATGCTGCACGTCGCGGACGGCGGCGCGATCCTCGCCGGGCGGGCGACGGGAGAGGGAATCGAGATCGAGGTGGGTGCGGACGGCCGCGAGCGGTTCGGTGCCTGCCTCCCCCGGCTCCGTCCGGCCCGCCTCGCGGACGGGTGGCTGCCGATCCTCCTCACGCGCTACGAAGATGCTTCCGGCAGCCTCTACGCGCAGGAGTCGTTCGCGGCGCGCACCGCCGACGGGCGGCTCGCGAGCTACGTCCGCGTCGAGGTGACGACGATCCGTCCCGTCCGCGTTCGTGTCGGATCGCTCTCGATACCGGTTCCGCGCGGCGTGACCCGGGCCGTCCACGCACGCTGGACGCCCGGACGACGGCCGGTCGCGGTGGGCGCCGAGGCATACGCCTCGGCACGCGCCTCCGTCGTCTCGTACTGGCGTGACCGGTCGGGCGTCGACGGTCGGGTCTCGGTTCCCGAGCGTCGCGTACGGGATGCGATGCGCGCGCTGCTCGTCCAGGGGCTGGAGCTGACCTGGCGCTACAGCATCGGCAACGCGTACGAGCAGTTCTCCTTCCCCGAGACGCTCGACGACGCCCTCGTGCTGGGCGAGTACGGGTTCGAGGCGGTGGCGCGTGCGATCCTGGTCGCCGCGCTGCCGACGCGACCGACCCCGTACCCGAACTGGAAGAAGGGCGAGAAGCTGCTCGCCGCCGGCGCCCACTACCGGCGCTTCCGCGACCGGGCCCTGCTCGCGAGGCTCACACCCACCCTCCGGCGATTTCTCTCCGACCTCGAGCGACAGGTCGGCGCGAACGGCCTGCTCCCGCGCGAGCGCTACTCGTCCGACGTTCCCGACGCGGTCTACGGGCTGCACGCGCAGGCGCGCGTCTGGCAGGGCCTCCGCGAGATCGGTTGGGCGTGGCGGCATGCCGGGGAGGCGGCACTCGACCGGCGAGCGCGCACCCTCGCCGCTCGTCTGGGACGTGGGATCCGGGTGGCCGTCGCCCGCTCTCAGCGGACGCTCCCGGACGGGTCGCTCTTCGTGCCGATGCGGCTGCTCGACGACGTCCAGCCGTATCCGATCGTCACGACGAGCCGCGACGGCAGCTACTGGAACCTCGTCGCCCCCTATGCCCTCGCCTCCGGCATCCTGCCTCCGTCGGGCACGCAGGCACGCGGGATCCTCCGCTACCTCGATCGCCACGGGGCGCGGCTGCTCGGCCTCGTGCGCACCCGCGCCTCGGTCCTCTACGGCCCCGACGCCGGCGGCGTGCGCTCCGGCGTCAACCCCGTGTACGGCAACAACGCCTCTCGCTTCCTCGCCGCGCTCGACGAGCCCGACCGCCTCGTCCTTGCCCTCTACGGGCACCTCGCGGCCGGGATGGCCCCGGGGACGTTCGTCGCCGGTGAGGGCACGAGCGTCGCGCCGCTCCTCGGGGTCGCGCCGCGGACCACCTACCTGCCTCCCAACGCTGCAGCGAACGCGACCTTCCTGGCGACGCTGCGGCTGCTGCTCGTCCGCGAGGGCACGGACTCGCTCGACCTCGCGTTCGCAACCCCGAGGGCCTGGCTCGCCGCCGGAAAGCGCATCGCCGTGAGCGATCTCCCGACGCGCTTCGGGCCCGTGTCGTTCGCGATCGACGCGCGGGCGAAGACGATCGGCGTCCGCGTCGACGTTCCGCCCCGCACGCCGCCCAGGCGTCTGCGCCTGCGGCTCCGCCTGCCGACGGGCCAGCGGCTGGGGAACGTGAGACCGGCACGCCCCGTCGACGAGCGAACGCAGACGATCGACCTCTCCGGCCTGCGGGGGACGGTGCTGCTCGAGGTCGATCGCCGAGGGTGAACCGACTGCGCGGAAGGCGTACGGTTTCGGTCGTGGCCCGTGGACTCGCCGCCCTCGGTCTCGCCCTCCTGTTCGCCGCGATCGCGGTCGCGATCGTCGCGGGCACACGCGCGGACGGCGACGACACCGCGGCTGCGGAGACGAGCGCGCCGACGACGCCGACGGAGACCACGCCGGCGGAGCCCGCCCCCACACCCACGCCCGTCGCGGTACGCCTCCGGGGGCTTCGTGGCTTCGACCCCGAGGGGGACGGTCGCGAGCGCGACGAGACAGCCCCGCTCGCGACGGACGCGGAGCCGGCGACGTTCTGGCAGACCGAGAGCTACCGCTCGTTCTTCAAGAACGGCGTCGGACTGCTGCTCGACGCCGGCGAGCCGGTCACGCTCACCCGCGTCGTCGTGACGACCGACACGCCCGGCGTCGTCGCGTCGCTCCGCGTCGGCGCAACCCCGAACGGGCCGTTCGCCGCCGTCTCGGGCGCCAAGCCGCTCACGCGGACGACGACGTTCACGCCGCAGGCGCGCGCGGGACGGTACGTGGTGGTCTGGATCGAGGACATCCCGGACGGCGGCAGCGCCTACGTGAACGAGGTGCGTGCGTGGCGCGCCGGCGGCAGCCCCTGAGCCGCCTCACCCCCCTCTCACCTGCCGCGACGAGCGCTCGAGGCGTGGAGCGCACTGCACCCGTCGGTTCCCTTTACAGACTGAGCACAAACACCTGCTACCTTGCCCGCCGTGAGTTCGACGGCGGCAGCGACCCGAAAGCCCCTCCGGCGGCGCGGACTGCTCGTCCTCCTCGGCGTCGTCGTCCTCGCCGGCGTCTTCGCCGGGACGGCGTTCGCGCTTCGCTTCAGCGACGCGAGCTACCTCACACCGGAAGGGATCGTCGGCGTGCCGTACAGCCATCGGTTCGAGGGCGTCAAGGGCTCACCGCCGTACGACTTCAAGGTCATCCGCGGCTCGCTCCCTCCGGGCCTCTCGATGGACTCGGGCGGCCAGGTCAGCGGCACCCCGACCCAGGCCGGCTCGTGGTCGTTCTGGGTCGAGCTCTCTGACACGTTCTGTGGCCCCAACACGGCGACGTCCCCGTGCGCCCAGCGCGAGTTCTCGATCGGCGTGATCCCGGGGCTCGAGATCGAGCAGGGCTCGTTGCCCGTCGCTCGACCCGGCGCCCCGTACTCGCTGCAGCTGACCGCCAAGGGCGGCGGCACCCAGAATTGGGCGGTCGCGGGCGGCGCCCTTCCTCCCGGGTTCACGCTCTCGAGCACCGGCCTGCTCTCCGGGACGTCGACCGCGGTCGGCGTCTACA
>NZ_DBNHWK010000048.1:0-33959 GCF_057140465.1 Gaiella sp. | reverse complement strand
GTTGCGGCGGCCGCCGACGCGCCCCGTCCCGAGCCTCGCGCACGACCGTGCGAAGCGCCGCCTGCTCGTGGACGGCGAGCCCGTGCCGTTCCTCGTCGAGCTCGGCGTCCAGACCCCGGAGGGGCGTGTCCGCACCCGGGCGCAGGACAAGTTCCGGCAGGTCAACCGGTTCCTCGAGCTGGTCGACGACGTGCTCCCGACGCTCCCGGAGGACGGTGTGCTGCGGGTGGTCGACTTCGGCTCCGGCAAGTCGTACCTCACCTTCGCCCTCCACCACCTGCTCGCCGCCGTCCACGGTCGCGCCGTCGACATCGTCGGGCTCGACCTCAAGGCCGACGTCGTCGCGTCGTGCGCCGACCTCGCGCGCCGTCTCGGCGCCTCCGGGCTCCGCTTCGAGGTCGGCGACATCGCCTCGTTCGAGGGCCTCGACGGGGTCGACCTCGTCGTCTGCCTCCACGCCTGCGACACGGCGACGGATGCGGCCCTCGACCGCGCCGCGGCGGCCCGTGCCGCCGTCGTGCTCGCGGTGCCCTGCTGCCAGCACGAGCTGCTCGGACAGCTCGAGAGCGAGACGCTGGGGCCGCTCCTCCGCCACGGCACCCTGCGCGAGCGGTTCGTGGCCGAGGTGACCGACGCCGCCCGCGCACGGCTGCTCGAGCTCGCCGGCTACGACGTGCAGGTCGTGGAGTTCGTCCCGCTCGAGCACACGCCGAAGAACGTGCTCCTCCGGGCGACGCGGCGGTCGCGCCCGCGGCCGGCGGCGACCGCCGAGCGCCTCGCCGGCGAGTACCGCGTCTTCGCCGACGCGCTCGGGATCGAGCCCGCGCTCGAGCGGGCGTTGCGCGCACGGGGAGTCGTCGGCTGAGCTGCGCCGCGGCATCGCTCTCGGCCGGCGCCGAGCTCGCGGGCACCGCGACCCGGGCGACGCGGTGGCTCCTCGTCGAGCACACGGGTCGCTGGGGACGCGACGCGACCGGGGACACCGGCGTCTCCCCGGCGCTCACCGGCGCCGTTGCGAGGTTCGACGGCCGCGTCCTGCTGATCCGACGGCCTCGGTCGTCGGCCCGCCGGTCGGTCGTGTTCGTCGCCGACACGACGGAGGAGGGCGGCACGCTCCGGCGCCTGACGCTCGACGAGCCCGGAGGCGAGCCGATCGACCTCGCCGCGGCGGCGGCCACTCCCGGGCCGCTCGTGCTCGTCTGCACGCACGGGCGCCGAGATCCGTGCTGCGCGCGCCTCGGGCCGCCCGCGTACGACGCGCTGGAAGGCCACCTCGATCGGTCGCTGCTGTGGCAGTCCTCGCACCACGGCGGCCACCGATTCGCCGCCAACGTGCTCGTCCTGCCCTGGGGAGTCCAGCTCGGGCGCGTCGGGCCCGCCGACGCGGTGGACGTCGCCGCGGCGCTCCGCGACGGCCGGATCCCGCTCGCGCACCATCGCGGGCGCACGCTCTACGAGCCTCGCGTGCAGGCGGCAGAGGTCGCCGTCCGCCGGGCGCACGGGCTCGACCGGCCGGAGGCGCTGCGACTCGCAGAGGCCGGAGATACGCGGGTGCGCTTCGAGACGCCGCTGGGCCTCCTCGAGGCGTTCGTCGAGGAGCGTCCGGGGCCGGCCGTCCCCGCCAGCTGCGGTGACGACCCGGCGCCGACGACGGCGTTCGCCGTGCGGGTAGAGTCGAGTGATGGGTGAGGGCCGCGTCCTCTGGATCACCGGCGCCTCGTCGGGCATCGGTGCGGCGACGGCGCGGGCGGCGGCCGCCGACGGGTGGCGACTCGTGCTCGCCGCGCGCTCGCTCGACAGGCTCGAGGCGCTCGCAGAGGAGCTCGGGGGCCCCGACCGCGCGGTCGCCGTCGAGTGCGACGTCACGGAGTGGGCCGACCAGCAGGCCGCGGTCGTGACCGCGCTCGAGCACTTCGGGTCGCTCGATGCCGCGTGGGCGAACGCCGGGTTCGGCGCCCAGCGCGGCTTCCTGCTCGACACGCCGGAGCACTGGCGGTCGATGGTGCTGACGAACGTCTACGGCGCCGCGCTCACGATCCGGGCGGCGCTGCCGGCGCTGAAGGACGCCCGTGGCCACCTGCTGCTGACCGGGTCGGTGGCGGGTCGACGGAACATCGTCGGCTCCCTCTACTCGGCCACCAAGCACGCTGTCCACGCGATGGCCGAGTCGGCCCGCCTCGAGCTCGACGGAACGGGGGTGCGGGTGACGGTGATCGCGCCCGGGATCGTCGACACGCCGTTCTTCACCGCGGTGCCCCTCGAGGATGCGCTCGCCGCCGAGGACGTGGCGCATGCCGTCATGTACGCGCTCTCGCAACCGCCGCACGTCGACGTCAACGAGGTGCTCGTGCGGCCGACCGCCCAGGAGACGTGACGAGCGACCCCTAGAGGCGCCCGAGCGCCGCAGCGATTCCCGCGGCGACCGTGTCGAGCTCCGCGCGGGACGGCGGCGGACGCCGCGCCCGGGTGATCTCCAGCCCGTCCCCGGCGTAGCGCGGCAGCACGTGGAGGTGGGCGTGGAACACCTCCTGCCCGGCCGCGGCGCCGTCGGCCAGGAAGAGGTTGACGCCGTCGACCCGGACGGCGCCGCTGGAGCGCAGCCCCGCGGCGATCAGCTGCGCGACGGCGAACAGGTGGCCGCCGACCTCCGCGGGCAGGTCGGCGAGCCCGACCGCGTGCACCTTCGGCGCGACGAGGACGTGGCCGGGGGTGATCGGCGCGATGTCCATGAAGGCGATCGAGGCCTCGTCCTCGTGGACGAGGCTCCGCGGCGCCTCGCCGGCGACGATCGCGCAGAAGACGCACGCCGGAGGCGGGGTCACAGCGTCCTCCGGTACGCGCGGAAGCTCAGCGTCGCGAACGCGGCCGCCGCCGCCGCGAACACGACGAGGAGGGCGACGAACGCCCCCATCTCGTTCCAGCTCGTGCCGGGGAGGGCCTCGCCGCGGGCGGCGCGCACCGCCCACTCGACCGGGTTGAGCAGCGAGAGGCTGCGCATCCACGACGGGATCAGCTCGCGGGCGATCAGGAGCGACGAGAAGAAGAGGAGCGGGAGGCCGATGAACTGCGCGACCGCGATCATCGACGCCTCCTGCCGTGTGCGCAGCGCGACCCCGTGAGAGAGCCCCGAGAACCCGGCGGCGACGAGGAAGGACGCGACGAGGATCACGAGCCATCCGGCGACGCCGCCGTTCGTCGCTCCCAGCGCGAGGCCGGTGACGAGGATCAGCACCGCCTGCAGGGTCGCCACCAGCGCCGACTCGAGGATGCGGCCGAACACGATCGCCCCGCGATGCGCCGGCGTCGCGAGGAAGCGCTCGAGCACGCCGCGGTCGAGGTCCTCGATCATCCCCATGCCCGCCCACGAGCCGGAGAAGAACGCGGTCATGACGGCGATGCCGGGTGTCAGGTAGTCGATGTACGAGGACGTGCCGAAGCCGGGGAGCTCCGTGATGCGCCGGAAGAGCTGGCTGTACAGGAGCAGCCAGAACATCGGCTGCACGATCATCACGACGATCCAGATCGGCTGGCGCAGCAGGTTCCTGAGCACGCGGGCGCAGAGGAACAGCGTCTGCTCGACGACGCTCACGTCGTGCCCCCGGCGTCGTCGGAGCGGAAGTCGCGGCCGGTGTGGTGGAGGTAGACGTCGTCGAGCGACGGTCGCGACACGGTGACGGCGTTGACGACGACGCCCGCGTCGTCGAGGAGGCCGAGGATCGTCGGCACGGCCTCGGCGCCGTGCTCCACGCGGGCGTGCACCCGGTTCGCGTCGGCGAGCGTCTCCGCCACGCCGGGCATGTCCGCGACGAGCGCCCGGGCCCGGGCCGCGTCGCCGTGGGCGAGCTCGACGGTGACGGCGTCGCCGCGCAGCGCGCGCTTCAGGGCCTCGGGCGCGCCCTCGACGACGACGCGGCCCCGGCTCACGATCGCCACGCGCTGTGCGAGCCGGTCCGCCTCCTCGAGGTAGTGGGTCGTGAGCAGGATCGTCAGCCGCTCCTGGGCGGCGAGCCGCTCGAGCTCCTCCCACATCGTCGCCCGCGCCTCGGGGTCGAGGCCCGTCGTCGGCTCGTCCAGGAACAGCACCTGCGGGTGGTGCACCAGCCCCATCGCGACGTCGAGCCGGCGCTTCTGCCCCCCGGAGTACGTCTTCACGAGCGCCCTCGTCTTCTCCTCGAGGCCGAAGAGCGCGATCAGCTCCGCCACCCGGCGCGTCAGCTCCGGGCCGCCCATCCCGTGCAGCCGACCCTGCAGCAGGAGGTTCTCGTCGCCGGTGGCCTCGCGGTCGACGCCCGACGCCTGCGGCACGTAGCCGATCGCACGGCGCACCGCCGCGGCCTCGCGCGCGACGTCGTGCCCCGCGACCGACGCGGCCCCTCCGTCGGCCGCGGTCAGCGTCACGAGCACCCGCACGGTCGTCGACTTGCCGGCGCCGTTCGGGCCGAGCAGCCCGAACACCTCGCCCTCCGGGACGGCGAACGTCATCCCGTCGAGGGCCCGGACGTCCTTGCCGTAGGTCTTCTCGAGGCCGTCGACGACGATCATGTCCACGCCCGCGAGCGTAGCGCGGTACGGTGGCGCGGATGCGGACGAGTCGGCGAAAGGCGACCTTCTCGATCGTCGCCGCCGATCCTGGTGCGCGCGAGGTCGGCTGCGCCGTGCAGTCGAGGTACTTCGCGGTCGGGAACGTCGTGCCGTGGGCGCGGGCCGAGGTCGGGGCGGTCGCGACCCAGGCGGCCGGTGTCGCCGTCTTCGGGCCGCGGGCGCTCGACGCGCTCGCCGCCGGTGCCGCGCCCGCAGAGGCGATCGCGCGGGTGCTCGACGGGGACGCCGGCCGCGAGACGCGGCAGCTCGGCGTCGTCACCGCGGACGGGCGCGCCGCGGCGCACACGGGGACGGAGTGCCTCGCCTGGGCCGGCCACCGCGTCGGCGAGGGCTACGCGGTGCAGGGGAACATCCTCGCGGGGGAGGACGTCGTCGCGGCCATGGAGGACGCCTTCGTCGCCGCGCGGGGGACGCTCGCCGAGCGGCTCGTCGCCTCGCTCGAGGCCGGTCAGGAGGCGGGCGGAGACATCCGTGGGCAGCAATCGGCGGCCGTCGTCGTCGAGCGAGCCGGAGCCGCCGACGAGAGCCGCGAGGGGCTCGACCGCGTCTGCGACCTGCGCGTCGACGACCACGCGGCGCCGATCGCGGAGCTGCGGCGGCTCCTCGGCATCCACCTCGTCTGGGACGCCCTCCGCCGTGCGACCGCGTTCCACGAGCCCGGCCGGTACGCCGAGGGCGCAGCGCTGCTCGCCGACGCGCTCGAGCGGTACGGGGAGGACGGGGCCCTGCTCTACGACCTCGCCTGCTTCGAGTGCCTCTCGGGCGACACCGCACGGGCGCTCGACCACCTCCGCCGCGGGCTCGCGCTCGACGCGGGGCTGCGGGCGTCCGCGGCGGCCGACCCGGACTTCGCCGCGCTCGCGGGCGACCCGGTCTTCCGGGGCCTCGTCGGCACCGACACCGCCGCTTCCTGAGAGCCCGGACGGGATCGCCTGCCGCCGGCGGAGCCGCGTCAGGGGCGGAGGCGGTACGCGTTGTCCGTGATCCAGACGAGCTGGGGCGGGAGCCCCTGCGGCGGATCGCCGTCGGCGAACAGCGGTCCGAACACGACGCGGAGGTACCGCTCGGCGGCGAGCGCCCCCGGGGCGGCCATCGTTCCCTCCCAGGTGGCACCGGGCTCCAGCCGTGGCGGCAGCGGCGGGTCGAACTCCCGGGCCGGGCGCAGCCCCGGCAGCGTCCGGTCCGCGTTGCGCTGCTCGAGCTCGTCGAGCTCGCCGCTCGCGAACAGCATCACGCCGAAGCGCGAAGGCACCGTCTCGTCGATCTCCCAGGCGATGTCGGACTCGTTACGGATCGCCACCTCGGCGCTCCATCCGGCCTCGGTGACGGCGATCGTCCGCACCTCGAACACGAGCCGGGACGCCGCGACCGCTCCCTCGGTCGGCGTGGGCGCGGGCTCGACCCACTCGACCGCCGCCTCCTGCGGCGGTGCCGGCTGCGACACCGACGGCTCGGGCGACGTCTCCGCCGCACAGCCCGCGAGCGCGACGGCGAGGCCGAGGACGACGGGCGCGAGCGATCGACGGCGACGCATCGGGTGCATGGTCGCAGCACCCGCCGGGTGCCCGCGGGCCCCGACGTCGCGCGCGGTGAGGCTGCCGAGCCGCCGACCCGTCCGAGGTGGGTATGCTCGCCGTTCGGTGGACCTCTACGAGTACCAGGGCAAGGAGCTCTTCCGTCGCGTGGGCATCCCCGTGTCGGACGGGCGGCTCGCGACGAGCCCGTCGGAGGCGCGGGAGGCGGCCGCGGAACTCGGATCCCCGGTGGTCGTCAAGGCGCAGGTGCTGACGGGCGGGCGCGGCAAGGCGGGCGGGATCAAGCTCGCGTCGAGCCCGGGGGAGGCGGAGTCCCACGCCCGGGAGATCCTCGGGCTCGACATCCGCGGGCACGTCGTGCACCGCCTGTGGATCGAGAAGGCGTCGGACATCGCGCGCGAGTACTACCTCTCGC
This sequence comes from Gaiella sp., assembly GCF_057140465.1. Classification (NCBI taxonomy): domain Bacteria; kingdom Bacillati; phylum Actinomycetota; class Thermoleophilia; order Gaiellales; family Gaiellaceae; genus Gaiella; species Gaiella sp. Next base: position 27,407 of record NZ_DBNHWK010000048.1, on the reverse strand, counting down.
TCACGTTCGACCGCGGCGCGCGCAGGCCGCTGTTCATGTTCACGACCGAGGGCGGCGTCGACATCGAGGAGGTCGCCGCGACGAAGCCCGAGGCGCTCGTGCGCCTCCACGTCGACCCGCTGGAGGGCTTCCACCCCTGGCAGGCGCGGCGCCTCGTGTACGGCGCCGGCGTCACCGACCCGTCCGAGCAGAAGCAGGTCGCGGCCGTCGTCGGGAAGCTCTTCGAGGCGTTCACGCGCTTCGACGCGATGCTGTGCGAGATCAACCCGCTGATCGTGACGCCGGACGGCGAGGTGCGGGCGCTCGACTCGAAGTTCACGGTCGACGACAACGCGCTCTTCCGACACCCGGACGTCGCGGCGATGCGCGACGTCACGGCCGCCGACCCGCTCGAGGCCCTCGCGCGCGAGAAGGGCGTGACGTACGTGAAGCTCGACGGCCGGGTGGGGGTGCTCGGGAACGGTGCCGGGCTCACGATGTCGACGGTCGACGTCGTCACCTTCGTCGGCGGTGCGCCCGCGAACTTCTGCGACCTCGGCGGCGGCGGCGACGCGCAGGGCGTCGTCGATGCGCTCGAGGTGATCATCCGCGACCCGCAGGTGTCGGCGATCTTCTTCAACATCTTCGGCGGGATCACCCGCTGCGACGAGGTTGCGCGGGGGATCCTGCAGGCGCTCGGACAGATGCGCCTCGAGCTGCCGATCGTGGTGCGTCTCGACGGCACGAACGCGGAGGAGGGTCGCGCGATCCTCGCCGAGGCGGCTCCTGCGAACCTCCACGTCGAGCCGACCATGCTCGACGCCGCCCGCCGCGCGGTGGAGCTCGCAACGTGACGGTCGTGCGTCGATCTGTGGCACCGGCCGCGGCAGCGGCCGGTGCAGGCGTGTTCGCGAGGCGGGATCTGCGCCCGCAGATTCCGCCTCTGCGGGGCAACGCAGCGGAGCGGTCCCGATGAGCGAGCTCTGGAGCGGCCGGGCGTCGGCGTACGTCGAGTCGGACGCCCACCGGGAGGGCGAGGACCTCGACCTGCTCGTGGAGTGGGCGGCGGGCGCGCGGACGGCGCTGGACGTGGCGACGGGCGGTGGGCACGTCGCCCGACGCCTCCGCGAAGCGGGCCTCGAGGTCGTCACGTGCGACCCGGCGCCCGGAATGCAGCCCGACGTCGTCTGCCACGCCGAGCACCTGCCGTTCGACGCCGGGAGCTTCGACGTCGTCGCGTGCCGCACGGCCGCCCACCACTTCGCAGACGTCGCCGCGTCGCTCCGTGAGATGGCCCGGGTCGCCGCGGATCGCGTCCTCCTCGTCGACACCGTGAACATGGGCGACGCCGTCGAGGAGGCGGAGCGCCTCCGCGACCCCTCGCACGTCCGCAACTACACGGATGGAGAGTGGCGCGAGCTCGTGCTGGGGTCCGGCCTCGGCCTCGACGACGTCCGCTTCCTCGCGCACAGCTTCGACTTCGAGGCGTGGCTCGCGCGCACCGGCTGCGAGGGCGACGACGCCGAGCGCGCCCGCGCGCTGCTCGGCGACCGCGTCGCCGACGGCCGCATCACGCTCGACAAGATCGCGATCCGCGCGGTGAAGGGGGGATAGGGAGGCCGTGGCGATCATCGTCGACACCGAGACGCGGCTCGTCGTCCAGGGGCTGACCGGGTCCGAGGGCCGGTTCCACGGACTGCGCAACCGGGCGTACGGGACGCAGCTGGTCGCGGGCGTGACCCCCGGCAAGGGCGGCCAGGAGGTCGAGGGCGTCCCCGTCTTCGACACCGTCGCCGACGCCGTCCGCGAGACCGGCGCCAACACGTCGATGATCTTCGTCCCCGCCCCGTTCGCGGCCGACGCCGTCTACGAGGCCGTCGACGCCGGTGTGCAGGCGGTGGTCACGATCACCGAGCACGTGCCGGCGCACGAGATGCTGCGGATCAAGGCCTACGTCGACGTGCGCGGGGTGACGATGGTCGGCCCCAACTGCCCGGGCGTGCTCTCCCCGGGCAAGGCGAACGTCGGGATCATCCCCGGTGAGATCTTCGCCGGCGGCACGATCGGGCTCGTGTCGCGCTCGGGCACGCTCACCTACCAGATCGGCCACGAGCTGACCCAGATGGGGCTCGGCAACTCGACGATCGTCGGCATCGGCGGCGACGCCGTCGTCGGGTCGTCGTTCATCGACGTCCTCCGCCGCTTCGAGGCCGACCTGGAGACCGACTACGTCGTGATGGTGGGAGAGATCGGCGGTGACGAGGAGGAGAAGGCGGCCGCCTTCATCGAGGCCGAGATGACGAAGCCCGTCGTCGCCTACATCGCCGGCTTCACCGCCCCGCCCGGGAAGACGATGGGGCACGCCGGGGCGATCATCTCCGGCTCCTCGGGAACGGCGCAGGCGAAGAAGGACGCGCTCGAGGCGAAGGGCATCAGCGTCGGCACGACGCCGACCGAGACCGCCGAGATCGTCGCCCGGCTGGCACGGGCCTAGCCGCGCGCGGCGTCTCGAGGAGCGGTCCTCTCCTCCGCTAGCGGGGCGCCGCCCAGTCGGCCGGCGGGTCGCCGCCGCCCTCGACGGACCACCGCGGGCCGAAGCGCCCGAGCATCGGGTGCTGGACGAGGTTGCCGGCGACGATCGCCTCCCCGAGCCCGAAGTCGGTGGCACGGGCGAGGAGCTGCTCGGGGACGAACGAGAACACCTCGCCGACGACCGCGAGGTCGGCGAGCGAGTTCATGCGCATGAGGACGAGGTTGTCGCACTGCGAGATCACGTTCTCGTGCACCTTCTGCGGCCGCTGCGTGGAGACGAGGAGCGTGAGCCCGAACTTCCTCCCCTCGCCCGCGATGCGGACGGCGTGCTCGGTCGCGAGCGCGGTGATCGGGTCGGCGGCGGCCCCGGGGCACACGTTGTGCGCCTCGTCGATCACGACGAGCGTGGGCTCCCGCGCCTCGCGCCGCCGCCAGAGCGCCGCGAGCGTCGCCTCCGCGGCGAGCGCCTTCTCGCTCGGCGTCCGCAGCGAGCCGAGGTCGACGACGACGCACCGCGGGCCGCCCGGCTCGACGAGCTCCTGGAGCGAGCCCTCGTCCTGCAGCGACCAGAGCTGCCAGCGGTCGACGCGGAGGTTCCTGATGCGCAGGCCGAGCGCGCGCACCGACGGGTCGGGGGAGGAGCGCAGCATGTCCATGAGGGCGTCCACGCTGTCCGGCCCGGCGGTCCCGGGTTCCGTCAGGTCGACGAGCGCCGCGTACTCGTCGCGGTCGGCGATCGGGTCGAGCCGGAGGCATGCACCCTGCGCTGCGGCGTCGAAGTCGCGGAACCGGACGTGGATGCGCTCGGAGCCCGCGTCTCCCGCGCTCCGGACGAGGACGTCCCGGGCGGCGTCCGCATACGCGTCGGCGACCTCGGCCGGCGCGTCGTCGCGCGGCTCCGCGAGGTGGACGAAGTCGGAGTTCGGGTCGAGGATCACGATGCGCAGGCGCGTCTCGAGCAGCAGGCGCTCGAGGATCGTGCCGAGCGCGTAGGTCTTGCCCGAGCCGGACTGCCCGCAGAGGAAGGTGTGACGCCGGAACGCGCCGGCGTCGAGCGCGAGCGCGAGCTCCGGGGCGAAGGCGAGCGCTCCGACGGCGAGCTGGGCCCGAGGCGATCGCGTGTGGTCGAGCAGCTCCTGGATCTCCGCCGCGGTCGCGGCTCGCGCCTCGGCGCCGGCGAACGGCCCGCGCGTCCCCTCGAGCACCCGTCCCTCGACGACGGCGCTCCTCGCGCCCCCGTCCACGCGGAGGGCGACGTGCGTCACCTGCCCGATCCGGGCGTCCGTCGCGGGCCCGAGGAGGACGTAGCCGCCGGTCTCGACGTCGAGCACGTCGGGCGAGACCGTGTACGTGAAGTGGCGGCCGTCGATCGACGTCGCGAGGCCGCCGGCCGGTGTCCGCGCGCGCATCGCCGGAGCCTACCCCTCGCGTACGCTGCGGAGATGGAGGTGGGCAACCTCGACGCTGCCGAGCCGTTCACGACCAGGGACGGCTCGACGATCCGCGAGATCCTGCACGCGCCTGCGCAGTCGCTCGCCGAGGCGACGCTCCGGCCGTTCCAGGCGACCGACCGCCACTACCACGCGCGCTCCGAGGAGGTCTACTTCCTCCTCGAGGGCGGCGGCACGATGGAGGTCGACGGCGTGGAGCGGCCCGTGGGTTCGGGGGACGCCGTGCTCATCCCCCCGGGCGCGTGGCATCGCATCGCCGCGGGAGAGCGGGGCGCACGGTTCCTCTGCATGTGCGCGCCGCCGTACTCCCACGAGGACACCTACTTCGACTAGCGGGCCGGCGGTCGCCCGGTGACACGCGCGCGCGCCCCGGGGTCGCTCAGATCTTGCGCGTGCTGCGCGGGGGTCCCCAGCGCGAGCCCCTCCGCCGTGACGAATAGACGAGCCGAGGAGGGGCGACCTTCATCCCCGTCTCCTCCCACGCCTCCTGCTGGCCGTTGAGGCGTGCGACCCGGCTCACCTCCGCCTGCTGGTCGGGCAGGACGAGGGTGACCGCGTCGCCCGAGCGGCCGGCCCGGCCCGTCCGCCCGACGCGATGCGTGTACGCCTTCGCGTCGTCGGGTGGGTCGTAGTTGATGACGTGTGTGATCCCCGACAGGTCGAGCCCTCGGGCCGCGACGTCGGTCGCGATCAGCGTCGTCACCTTCCCGGCCTCGAAGCGGGCGAGCGCCTTCTCGCGTGCGGCCTGGGGCTTGTCACCGTGCAGCGACACGACCTCGACGCCGTGGCGGGTGAGCCGCTGCGCGAGCCGGTCGGCGCCGCGCTTCGTCCGCACGAACACCAGTGCGAGGCCGCGCTCGGCGCGGAGCAGCTCGACGAGCTTCTCGACCTTGTTCTCGGGCGTGACCGCGACGAACCGGTGGTCGATCTCCCCGGGCAGCTGCTCGTGGGGCAGCTCCGCCTCGACGCGCACCGGGAAGCGGGTGTAGGAGCGCGCGAGCTCACCGACCTCGCCGTCGAGCGTCGCCGAGAAGAACATCGTCTGGCGCGTCTCCTGCAGCCGGCGGACGATCCGGTCGACCTGCGGCTTGAACCCCATGTCCAGCATCCGGTCGGCCTCGTCGAGGACGAGCACCGTGACGTCGGAGAGCGAGACGAGACGCCGATCGAGCAGGTCCTGGAGCCGTCCGGGCGTAGCAACGAGGACGTGCGCGCGCTTCGCCTTCTCCGCCTGCCCGTTGATGCGGACGCCGCCGTAGACGGGGGCGACCCGGAGCCCGTTGGCGGGGGCGAGCGACTCGAAGACCTCCGTCACCTGGACGGCCAGCTCGCGCGTCGGCACGAGCACGAGCGCGGCGGGCCGACCGGCGTCCGGCTCGAGGCGCTCGACGATCGGCGCCGCGAAGGCGATCGTCTTCCCGGAGCCCGTCGGCGACTTCGCGAGCACGTCCGCGCCCGAGAGCGCCGGCGGGATCGTCTTCGTCTGGATCTGGAAGGGGGTGGTGATGCCGGTCGCGGCGAGCGCCGACACCGTGTGCTGGCTCAGCCCGAGCGCAGCGAACGTCTGGTCTGTCATGCGGTTCCTTCGACTCCCTGGTCGTATGGGTCGAGACCGTACTGCCCTCGACCTCGTCAGGAGAAGCTGTCGAAAGAAGCGTGATCTCACGGAGCGGCGGGGTGCCGCGCCTGGACACACCGTAGCAGCCGTCGCGGCCGGGCGGTTCGGCCCGTGGCCGATCGGCGTCCGCCGGTAGGCTGGGTCGGCGATGTCGCCGATCTCCTTCGCACGCGGCGCACCCGCCCCCGAGTGCCTCGACGTCGGGCTCGTCGGCGACTGTGCGCGAGCGGCGCTCGAGCGGGACGGCGTCGCGATCCTCTCCTACGGCTCCGGCGGCGGCTACGGGCCCCTCCGGGAGCTGCTCGCCCAGCGTCACGGCGTCGAGCCGGGGCAGGTGTTCCTGACGACGGGCGGGCTCCAGGGATTCGTCTTCTACGCGGCCGCGCAGCTCGCGCGACGTCCCGGCCGCGTGCTCGTCGAGGGCCCGACCTACGATCGGCCCCTGAAGGTCCTCGCGCGCCACGGCGCGAACGTCGTGAGCCTGCCGATGGACGACGAGGGCCTCGACCTCGATGCCCTCGAGGCGGAGCTGTCGCGCCCGGGCGACGTCTCCTTCCTCTACACGATCCCGACCTTCCAGAACCCGAGCGGTCGCACGCTCGGCGCCGACCGACGTCACCGCCTCGCCGAGCTCGCCGTCGCGCACGGTCTCGACGTGCTCGAGGACGACCCCTACGGGCTCGTGCGGTACGAGGGCACCGCACCGCCGTCGCTCCACTCCCTCGAGGGCGGCCGCCAGGTCGCCTTCACCTCGTCGTTCTCGAAGACGGTCGCGCCCGGTCTGCGCGTCGGCTACGTCGTCGTGCCCGAGCCGCTGTGCGCCGACTACGACGAGCAGGCGGTGTCGACGTACATCTCCCCGTCGCTGCTGCCGCAGGCCGTCGTGCACGAGCTCTTCGCACGAGACGCCTTCGAGACGAACCTCGCCCGCATCTGCGGCCTCCTGCGCATACGTCGCGACGCGATGCTCGACGCACTCGGGGACGAGATGCCGGACGGGGCGCGCTGGAGCCGTCCCGAGGGGGGGTACTTCCTCTGGGTCGACTTCCCGGGCGGGATGGACGCCTCGGATGTGCTCCACCGGGCGACCGAGGCCGGCGTGACGTTCGTCCGCGGCTCCGACTTCTTCCCCGGCGGGGCCGGTGGCGCGTCGTCCGCCCGCCTCGCGTTCAGCTTCGAGACGCCGGAGCGGATCGCCGACGGCGTCGCCGTGCTCGGCTCGCTCCTCCGGGGCTGAGCCGGCCTCAGCCGGCCGCCTTCTTCTGCGCGCGCTCCCGCCGGCGCCGCGTCCTCAGGGCCTCGACGAAGAAGCCGAGCAGGAACCCGAGGGCGACCGCGAGCGCCAGCGCGACGACGAGCGATGCCTCGGCGCTGAAGAAGACGAAGCTGACCTCGACGCGATCGTCGTTGAAGAGCACGAACAGCACCGCGTAGACGACGACCGCACACACGATCACGAGGCCCCACGGGAGGCTGCCGTCGCCCTTGGCCTTCGGCGGCGTGCCCTTGGGCGTCGGACTGGGCGTCGGGCTCTCGGGAAGCGGGGTCTGCTCGGACATGGGGGCAGTCTAGAGCGCGCGGCGCCCGTCGTCAGCGATGGGGTGCCGGCTCGCTCGACGCACGGCTCAGCCGGCGCCGGCCGACGCGTGCGCCGCGAGTGCCGGCGCGGCCCTCACCACCAGCGGCGCCTGCCGCGGTGGTGTCAGCGTGCCCGCCGTGGACGCCCGGAAGGTCGGGCAGGGCCGGTCCCCGGGGAGGGCGCAGAGGCCCTCCTGACGGAAATAGCACTGGGTGCAACTTGCTTTATTCGGATTGCGCAAAGAATCTGATGATCGATACGTGGTGTCCCCGTGACCCGGGCATTCTGCTCGGGGAGCCCGGCGACCGCAAGAGGGGCCCCGGAGCTGAAACCCGCAATTTGCGGCGTATTCAGAACAGAAGAAAAACCTGCAAAGAAGCTACTTCGGGGGGAGCGTTGCCAGCTCGTCCAACGCCTGTTGAAAGGTGTCCACCCCGATCACGCGAAGGTTCCCTGCATATCGGCGGGCCTCGTCTGCGTTATCCCCAGCGGGCACGAGGAACACGTCGGCGCCGGCGGCCCGCGCGCCGAAGACCTTCTGCTTCACGCCCCCGATCGGCCCGACGGTGCCGTCGAGCTCGATCTCGCCGGTCGCCACCACCCGGTAGCCGCGGTCGATGTCCCGTCCGAGGGACTGGAGGATGTCGAGTGCGAACGGAAGCCCTGCGGACGGGCCCCCGACGTCGCCGAGGTCGATGTCCACGTCGAGGGGGAGGTCGATCGTCGCGGCCTGCGCGATCCTGATCCCGATCACCGGCTGTCCCGGCTCGGACGGGTTCTCGATCGTGGTAACGGTGAGGTCGACGAGCTCGTCGTCCCGCCGGACGCGGAGGGCGAGCGCCTCCCCCGGCGTCACCGCGGCGACGGCGGCGCGGAGCGCGGCGGGCGTGCGGACGGGCTTGCCGCCCGCCTCGACGATGATGTCGCCGGGGCGGAGCACCCCCACGGCGGGCACGTCGGCCGCGATCGCCTCGACGATCGTCCCCCGCGGGGTCGCCTCGACGTCGTAGCCCGCCTCCTGCAGCGCGACCGCGGCCGCCACCTCTTCGGAGCGCGCCATCGCCGCGAGCGAGGCGCGGCGCTCGATCCCGCGCGTCGAGCCGGGGGGGACGACCTCGGACTCGGGCACGAGTGTCGCCCCGCCGGGGCGCCAGGGCCCGAGGAGGCGCTCGAGCCAGTTCGCCGGGCGCACGGTGACGTCGACGTAGTAGATGCCGCCCGTGTCGTCCTGCGGCTTCTCGCCCTCGACCTGCACGCGCTCGTCGAGCGGATGGGCGCCGTTCGGGAGGTAGAGGTAGGTGCCCGTGGGGACGAAGACGAAGAGCGCGATCACCACGGCTGCGGCGGCCGCGAGGCCGACGAGAAGCCGCCTGACGGTCATCGCCCGCCCTCCGTCAGTTGAGGCCGCGGGTGAAGCCTCCGTCGACCGGCACGACCGCGCCGGTGACGTAGGCGGCCTGGTCGGAGGCGAGGAAGCAGGCAACCGCTGCGATGTCGGCGGGCGATCCGACGTGCCCGAGCGCGATCGCCTCCAGCTCGGCGGGCCCGAGGCCGTCGGGGTAGACCTCGCGGAAGCGGGCGGTCTCGATCCGGCCGGGGGCGATCACGTTGACCGTGATCCCGTCACGACCGACGTCGCGGGCGAGCGTCTTCAGCCAGCCCACGACGCCCGGTCGCACGGCGTTCGAGAGCGCGAGGTTCGGGAGCGGCTCGCGCACGCTCGACGACTCGATCGCGACGATCCGGCCGCGCCCGTTCGCCCGGAGGTGCGGGAGACAGAGGTCGACGAGCCGGACGTGGGGGAGGAGGAGCAGCTCGACTGCCGCCTCGACCGCCTCGGCCGTCAGCCCGATCGCAGGGCCCGTCGGCGGGCCGCCCCCGTTGAGGACGAGGACGTCGATCGCGCCGAACGCCTCGAGCGTCGTCTCGACGAGCGTCTCGAGGTGCGCCGGGTCGGTGAGGTCTCCACGCACCGCGAGCGCGCCGATGCGGTCGGCCTCGCGCTCCAGCAGCTCGCGGCGGCGCGCGAACATCGTGACGTTCGCGCCCTCGGCGGCGAGGGCCTCGCTGATCGCGAGGCCGATGCCCGACGACGCACCGCAGACGATCGCCGTCCTGTCAGCAAGGCCCAGGTCCATGTAGGCGAAGCGTAGTCGCGTCCGCGTTCAGCGCCCGTGAAGGCGGACGGGTGCGACCGAATCAGCCGCGAGCGTCGATCGGGACGACGTCCCGGACGTCGTAGCCCGTGTACGTCTGTCGGGGCCGCGAGATCTTCTGCTCCGGATCGGAGAGCATCTCCTCCCACTGGGCGATCCAGCCCGGCAGACGACCGAGGGCGAAGAGGACGGTGAAGTAGTCCGTCGGATAGCCCATCGCCTGGTAGATCAACCCGGAGTAGAAGTCGACGTTGGGGTAGAGCTTGCGGGAGACGAAGTACTCGTCCTCGAGCGCGATCCGCTCGAGCTCGAGCGCGATCTCGAGCTTCGGGTTCAGGCCCGTCTCGGCGAACACCTGGTCGGCGACCTGCTTGATCAGCTTCGCCCGTGGGTCGTAGCTCTTGTAGACCCGGTGCCCGAAGCCCATCAGGCGGCCGCCGCCGCCCTTCACGTGCTCGATGAAGTCGGGGACGTTGGCGATGTCGCCGATCTCGTCGAGCATCCTGAGCACCGCCTCGTTCGCCCCGCCGTGCAGCGGGCCGTACAGGGCCGCGATCCCCGCCGACACGGCCGAGAAGGGGTCGACGTTCGAGGAGCCGACCCCGCGGACGGCGCTCGTCGAGCAGTTCTGCTCGTGATCGGCGTGGAGGATGAGGAGGATCTCGAGCGACCGCTGGAGGACGAGGTTCGGCTCGTGCCGTCCGCCGATCTCGAACGTCATGTTCACGAAGTTGCCGATGTAGTCGAGGTCGTTTCGCGGGTAGACGAACGGCAGGCCGCGCGAGTGCCGGAAGACCCAGGCTGCGATCGTCGGCAGCTTCGCCATCAGGCGCACGCGCTGCAGGTAGCGGCTCTCCGCGTCCCCGATCTGCTTCGCGTCGGGATAGAAGGTGGAGAGCGCCCCGACCGCGCCGAGCAGCATGCCCATCGGGTGCGCGTCGTAGCGGAAGCCGTCGAGGAACTTCGCGAAGTTCGTGTGCACGTACGTGTGGGTGCGGATGTCGTCTTCCCACGCCGCGAGCTGCGGCGCCGTCGGCAACTCGCCCTCGAGCAGCAGGTACGCGGTCTCGAGGAACGTCGCCTGCTCGGCCACCTGCTCGATCGGGTAGCCGCGGTAGCGCAGGATGCCCGCATCGCCGTCGATGTAGGTGATCGCGCTCCTGCACGAGGACGTGTTCAGGTAGGCCGGGTCGTAGGACATGAGCCCGCCGTCGCCTTCGACCGCCGAGATCTGGCCGAGGTCGGTCGCGCGGATCGTCCCGTCCTCGATCGGCAGGGTGTACTCGCGCCCTGTGCGGTTGTCGACGACGGTCAGCGTCTCGGAGCCCACGACGACCTCCTCTCCCCGGGGCCGGCGGTCGGTCCGCCGGCCGACTCTCGTTGAGACGACTCTACCCCCGTCCACGCCGCGGGGTCGCACCTTCGGGAGCGCCGCCGGGCGCGGGGCCGTCCGCGCCCGGCGGCCTCCGCGCCTACTTCTTCTTGAGGACGCCGACCACTTCGCGCACCGCCGCCGCCGAGTCGCGGAGCATCTTCTTCTCCGCGGCACTCAGCTTCAGCTTCACGATCCCCTCGACGCCGCTCGCGCCGAGCACGACGGGGACGCCCATGTACAGGCCCCTGATCCCGTACTCGCCCTCGAGGAGCGCGGTGCACGGCAGGACGCGCTTCTCGTCGAGGCAGATCGACTCGACCATCTCCGCAGCGGCCTCGCCGGGCGCGTACCACGCCGAGGTGCCGAGCAGGTTCACGATCTCGCCGCCCCCCTTGCGCGTGCGCTCGACCATCTTCGCGATGCGCGCCTTCGTCGTCAGCTGCTCGAGCGGGACGCCGCCGACCGTCGTCGCCGAGACCACCGGGACCATCTGGTCGCCGTGACCGCCGAGCACGAGCGCCTGGACGTCTCGCACCGACATGCCGGTCTCCCAGGCGATGAACGCGGCGAAGCGCGCGGTGTCGAGGATCCCCGCCATGCCGACGACCCGCTCCTTCGGGAAGCGCGAGACCGCCTTCGCGACGTGGCACATCGCGTCGAGGGGGTTGGACACGACGACGATCACCGTCTTCGGCGAGCGCTTCACGATCTCCCGTGTCACGGAGCCGACGATCGCCTCGTTCGTGGTCACGAGGTCGTCGCGGCTCATGCCGGGCGAGCGCGGCTTGCCCGCGGTGATCACGACGACGTCGGAGCCCTCGGTCTCGTCGTAGCCGTTCGCGCCGACGATGTTGGGCTCGAAGCCCAGGATCGAGCCGGCCTGGTTCATGTCCAGGGCTTTCCCCTGCGGGAAGTTGGGGATGATGTCGACGAGGACGACATCGGCGTAGTCGCGGCGCGCGATCGAGAACGCGCACGTGGCGCCGACGTTCCCCGCCCCGACGACGGTGACCTTCTTCCTGCCGTTCATGACTGTCCTTTCTCGCCGTCCGCCGCGTCAGCCGGCGGTCAGCTTCGCGATGATCGCGTCCGCGTACTCCGCCGTGCCGGCCGCGGTCGGGTCCTCCCGCGTCGGCTTCAGGTCGTACGTGACGTCCGTGCCCTCGGCGATCACGGCCTCGACGGCCGCCTCCAGCCGCGACGCCGCGTCCTGCTCGCCGAGGTGCTCGAGCATGAGCTTCCCCGAGAGGATCATGGCCGTCGGGTTGACCCGGTTCATGCCCTTGTACTTGGGCGCAGACCCGTGCGTGGCCTCGAACACGGCCGCCTCGGGCCCGATGTTGGCGCCCGGTGCGACGCCGAGGCCGCCGACGAGGCCCGCCGTCAGGTCGCTGATGATGTCGCCGTAGAGGTTCGGGAGCACGAGCACGTCGAACTCCTCGGGGCGCTGGACGAGCCCCATGCAGAGTGCGTCGACGAGGTTCTCCCAGGGCTCGATCTCCGGGTAGTCCGCGGCGACGTCGCGGAACACGGAGAGGAAGAGCCCGTCCGTGAACTTCATGATGTTCGCCTTCGTGATGCACGAGACGCGCGAGCGCCCGTGGGCGCGCGCGTAGTCGAACGCGAAGCGGATGATCCGCTCGGAGGCCTCGGGGCTGATCGGCTTCACGGAGATGCCCGCCGTCGGGCCGATCTGCTTCGGCTGGAGGCCGTTCAGCATCGCGATCACGCGTGCCGCGTCCTCCGACCCCGACTCGTACTCGATGCCCGCGTACAGGTCCTCGGTGTTCTCGCGGACGACCACGAGGTCGACCCCCTCGTAGCGGGACCGGACGCCGGGGTACGACTTGCACGGGCGGAGGCACGCGTACAGGCCCAGCTCGTGTCGGAGCGCGACGTTGACCGACCGGAAGCCCGTGCCGATGGGCGTCGTGATCGGGCCCTTGAGCGCGACGCGCGTGTCGCGGATCGAGGCGAGCGTCTCGTCCGGAAGCGGCGTCCCCGCCTCCTCCATCACGTCCACGCCTGCCTGCCGCACCTCCCACTCGAAGGCGACGCCCGTCGCCTCGAGCACCCTGCGTGTCGCCTCTGTGAGCTCCGGCCCGGTGCCGTCACCGGGGATGAGTGTGACTCGGTGTGTCATGGCGTCCAGCATAGTGCGATGCCGGAGACGGCTCGTCAGGTACCGTCCGACGGGCGATGAGCGACTTCACGCCAGGCCTCGAGGGGGTCGTCGCGTTCGAGACGGAGATCGCGGAGCCCGACCGCGACGGGGGCGCGCTGCGGTACCGCGGTGTCGACATCGAGGACCTCGTCGGCCTCGTGCCGTTCGAGAAGGTCTGGGGGCTGCTCGTCGACGGCGAGCTCGAGCCCGGGCTGCCGGCTGCCGAGCCGTACGAAGCGCTCGACCTGACGGGGCACACGCCGTCGGACCTGCAGATGACGACCGGGCGGCTCAGCGCCGAATGGGGCCTCGGGCAGCTGATCGATATCGACGACGCGCAGGCGACGGACGACCTCCGCCGCCTCTCCGCGGCGATGATCTCCGTGGTCGCCCAGTCCGCGCGCGTCGCCGACGGGCACGCCGATCGCATCCCCTTCGACGCCGTCGAGCAGGGCCGCACGACGGCGGAGCGCTTCCTCCTCGAGTGGCGCGGCGACGTCGATCCGAGGGCCGCGACGGCGATCGACACGTACTGGATCTGCACGGCCGAGCACGGGCTCAACGCCTCGACCTTCGTCGCCCGGATCTGCGCGTCGACCGGGGCGGACTGCGGGGCGATCCTCTCCTCGGCGGTGGGCGCGCTCTCCGGGCCCCTCCACGGGGGCGCTCCGGCGCGCGTGCTCCCCATGCTCGACGGCGCGGCCGAGGCCGAGAGCGTCGAGCGGTACGTCGCCGACCTCCTCGACCGCGGCGAGCGGCTGATGGGCTTCGGGCACCGCGTGTACCGCGCCGAGGACCCGCGCGCGCGCCTGCTGCGCGGGACCGCGAAGGAGCTCGGCTCGCCGCGCTTCGAGGTCGCCGAGGCGCTCGAGCAGGCGGCGCTCGCGGAGCTCGAGCGCCGCAAGCCCGACCGGGTGCTGGCGACGAACGTCGAGTTCTGGTCGGCCGTCGTTCTCGACGTCGCGGGCGTGCCGCCGCAGCTCGCGCCGGCGATGTTCGCCTGCTCCCGGACCGCCGGCTGGTCGGCCCACGTGCTCGAGCAGAAGCGCCTCGCGCGGCTCGTGCGACCGTCCGCGCGGTACGTCGGCCCCGGTCCTCGGTCGCTCGACTCCGTCTGAGCCGCGGGCAGCGCGTTGGCCGAGATGACCCTGGAACAGGCCGCGACGCTCGCGGACGAGTACGCGGCGCGTGGCCTGGAGAAGGAGCTCGCGCTCCTGCGGGCCACGTGGGACGACGAGATCGAGGCGGCGGCCCGCCATCCCGACTACCGCGTCCGCGCGCTCGCCTACCGCTCGCTCGCGCAGTTCCGCTTCCGCCAGAAGCTGGAGCTCCTGCGGCGCGGCCTCGACGACGAGAGCCCGGCGGCACGCGGATCCGCGTTGATCGCCCTCGAGGGCCTGTCGCGCGACCATCCCGGCGACGTGAACAAGTTCCGCGCGCTGCTCAACGAGATGGCAGCGCGTGACGCGAACGTCGCCGTCCGGCGCCTCGCCATCGTCTGCCTGAAGAACGGCACGCCCGCGGCCGACACGATCGGGCTGCTGCAGGGGATCGCGGGCGACGACGAGGAGGACGCCGATGTGCGCAAGACGGCCGCGTCGGTGGCGGCACTGCTGGTGAAACGCTCGCGCGCGAAGTAGGTTCACGGCATGGCCACAGCGCTCGTCGGCGTGATCATGGGCTCCCGCTCCGACTGGGAGACGATGCGACACGCCGTGGAGACGCTCGAGGCGCTCGACGTGCCGCACGAGACGCGGATCGTGTCCGCGCACCGCACCCCCGACCTCCTCTTCGAGTACGCAGCGTCCGCGGAGGAGCGGGGGCTGCAGGTGATCGTCGCCGGTGCCGGCGGCGCCGCCCACCTGCCCGGCATGACGGCCGCGAAGACGCCGCTGCCCGTGCTCGGCGTCCCCGTCGAGTCGAAGGCACTGTCGGGCATCGACTCCCTGCTCTCGATCGTGCAGATGCCGGCGGGCGTGCCCGTGGGGACGCTCGCGGTGGGGCGCGCCGGGGCCGTGAACGCGGCGTTGCTCGCGGCGGCGATCGTCGCCCGCTCCGATCCGGCGCTCGCCGAGCGCGTTCGCGCGTTCCGCGCCGCCCAGACGCAGGCGGTGCTCGACGATCCCGACCCGGCGGCCTGACCCCGACCCGCCGCGCGGTGGCGAGCCGTTGGGACACGCGATGACCGTCGTCGGCTGCATCGGCGGAGGGCAGCTCGGGCGGATGCTCGCGCTCGCGGGGATCCCGCTCGGCCTGCGCTTCCGCTTCCTCGACCCGGGCCCAGACGCCTGCGCGGCGGCGGTCGGCGAGCTCGTCGTGGGGCCGTACGACGACCCGGACGCCCTCGACCGTCTCGCCGACGGGGCCGCCGTCGTCACGTACGAGTTCGAGAACGTCCCCGTCGGGGCGGCGGAGCGGGTGGGCGCGCTGCCCGGCCCCGTCGCGCTCCGGGAGGGGCAGGACCGGCTGCGCGAGAAGGAGCTGTTCACGCGTCTCGGCATCCCGACGGCCCGGTTCGGCAGCGTCGAGGCCGTCGGCCTCCCCGCGCTCGTGAAGAAGCGGCGCCTCGGCTACGACGGCAAGGGGCAGCGGCTCGCGGAGACGGTCGAGCCCCTCGCCGAGGACGAGCTCGCCGAGGAGCTCGTGCCCTTCGACCGTGAGCTGTCGATCGTGGCCGTGCGCGGCCGGGACGGCGCCACGCGGTTCTGGCCAGTGGCCGAGAACGTCCACCGCGACGGGGTCCTGCGCGTCTCCCGCGCCCCCGCGCCCGGGGCGCCGCAGGCGGAGGCGGAGGCGATCGCGGCGAGGCTGCTCGACGAGCTCGGATACGTCGGCGTGCTCGCGGTCGAGCTCTTCGAGGTCGATGGGCGCCTGCTCGCGAACGAGTTCGCGCCGCGCGTCCACAACACCGGGCACTGGACGATCGACGGAGCGGTGACGAGCCAGTTCGAGAACCACCTGCGCGCCGTGCTCGGCTGGCCGCTCGGGCCGACCGACGCGATCGCGCCCAGCGTGATGGTCAACCTCCTCGGCGACCTGCCCTCGCTCCCGCGCCTGCTCGAGCTCGGTGCGCACGTGCACGTGTACGGCAAGGAGCCGAGGCAGGGACGCAAGCTCGGGCACGCGACCCTCGTCGGCGCCGACGACGAGACGGTCGCGGAGGCCGCGCGCCTCGCGGACGCGGCCGCGTCTAGCGGCTCGGGCGCCTGAGCAGCCCGCGACGCCGCCGGTGGCGGACGCGCGGCCGGAGCGGCACGTCCTCGCCCGCGAGCAGTGCGGCGGGGACGTCCTCGCACATCCACCGGGCGAGGGCCGGGTCGCCGAGGGCCTCACGGGCCGCGGACATCCCCGCACGGCGCACCTGGGGGGCGTGTGCGTCCGAGGCCACGACGTGCGCGAGACGGAGGTCGATCAGCTCGTGGGCGCACTCCTGGGCACGCCTGCCCAGGCGGCCGTCGATGGACGCGGCCGTGAGCTGGACGACGGCCCCGTCGTTGACGACGTGCTCGAGGCGGCCCGGCATCGCCTGGACGTCCGCGTTTCGCTCGGGGTGCGCGATCACGGGCACGACGCCGTCTCGCAGCAGCCCGTCGCACAGCGAGGCGAGCTCCAGCGGCCACCCGTAGTACGGGAACTCGAGGAGGAGCAGCCGGGCGTTCCCGCCGAGGCCGAAGCGTGCACGCTCCTCGTACGAGAGGCGCGGCACCTGCTCGAGCGCGATCTCGCCGCCGCCGCGGACCTCGAGCTCGATCCCCTCGTCCTCGACCGCCGAGCGAACCTCGCGCAGCCGACGCTCCATCACGCCCGGTGTCGTCGGCCAGTCCTCGCGCACGTGCGGGGTCGCACAGACGATGCGGACGCCGTCCGCGGCCATCGTCCGGGCCATCTCGATACTTCCGGCGATCGTGTCGGGCCCGTCGTCGACGGCGGGCAGCAGGTGGGTGTGGAGATCGATCACGGTGCTCTCGTCGACGGCCGGGTGTCTCGCATCCGTCGCACCGCCGAGCTGCTCAGGCGCTCTCGTCCTTCGCGGGACGCGGGCGATCGGGTCGGCGACGCGCGTGCGGGTGCGCGCGGAAGTATGTCTCGCGTCGGCGCCGGTCGGAGACGTGGGTGTAGCGCTCCGTGGTCGACAGGTCGGCGTGGCCGAGCATCTCCTGGACGCTGCGGAGGTCTGCGCCACCCTCGAGCAGGTGCGTCGCGAACGAGTGCCGCAGCAGGTGCGGATGGACGCGCTCCGGCTCGAGCCCGGCCCGGTCGGCGAGGCGGCGGAGGATCAGGAACGCGCCGGCCCGGGTGAGGGCGCCGCCGCGAACGTTCAGGAAGAGGTCGGGTCGATGGCGCCGGTCGAGGTGGGGCCGGCCGAGCGCGAGGTACCGGCGGAGCGCGTCTGCCGCCGGCCGACCGACGGGGACGATCCGCTCCTTGCCGCCCTTCCCGAGGACGCGGACGATGCGCTGCTCGAGGTCGACCGACGCCTTGACGAGGCCGAGCGCCTCCGACACGCGCAGCCCGGCGCCGTACAGGAGCTCGACGAGCGCGCGATCGCGCAGCGTCCGGGGCTGCGTGCCGGTCGCCGCGTCGATCAGCCGCTCGGTCTCCGCCGGGGAGAGCGCCCGCGGCAGCGTGCGTGGGCGCCTCGGCGGGCGCACCTCGGCCGCGGGGTTGTCGGCCCGGGCGCCCACGAGCACCTGGTGACGGAAGAAGGAACGCACCGCGGCGAGGCGACGCGCCGCCGTGGAGTGGGCGAGGCCGTCGGCGCGCATCGACGCGAGCCAGCGCTCGAGATCCACGGGGTCGGCGCTCGCGACCGGTGCGTCGAGGAAGACGCGGAGCTTCGTCAGGTCACGGCGGTACGCGTCGACGGTGCGGGGCGACCGCTGCGCTGCGAGCACGAGCAGGAAGCTCTCGACATCGGGGTCGTGGGTCGGCACGGGCGCGACGGACGGATTCTCCGCCGCGCGCCGTGCTCCTCTCACGCGGGGCGGTCGGAGGGCGGCCGGACGAGCCGGAGCCAGAGGCCGGCTGCGATCCAGACGAGCACGGCGAGCGCGACGGTGAGGCCGGCGATCCACCCGGCGACGCCCATCCAGAACGCGTCCGGGTAGAGCCGGATGAGCGTGTCCGTGACCGGGAACCGCCACGTGTCGCCCTCGAAGAACAGCTCGTGGAAGCGGGTGAAGAAGGCGTCCCACGCCACGAGCATGACCACGCCGAGCACGGCGGCGATCCCGACCGACGCGAGCACGCCCCACCGCAGCCCCCGGGGGACGATCGCTCGTGTCGAGGGCCGGAAGGCGAGGGCGGCCGTGGCCACGGCGAGCGCGACGGCCGCCCACAGCTGGAACGAGAGCAACGCGCCCACGAGGTCGCGGACGTCCTGCATGTGCACGATCTCGGGCTCGGTGAACGCGGGCTCACCGTCGGGGAGCCGCGCCTCGCGCAGGAGCTCCACCCCCCGGGAGCCCGGGGTGATCGCCTCGAGCCCGGTGAGCGCGAGCGCCGTCCGCTCGTCGCGGTCGAGCCCGTAGCGATCCTCGGGCACACCGCCTGCGGCGTACTCGAAGCGGACGATCCAGTCGTCGAGCACGATCCGCAGGCTCGTCGTCACGAGCAACGGCAGCACGAGGGCGGCGACGACGATCGACGCGGCGGTGTGGACACGGCGCATCGGCCCAGTATGGCCGGGCGCGGCCCGGTTCCACGCGCCCGCTACGAGCGCGGGTGCGAGCGGTCGTAGACGCGCCGTAGCCGGCGCGCGTCGACGTGGCTGTAGACCTGCGTCGTCGAGAGCGACGCGTGGCCGAGCAGCTCCTGGATCGTGCGCAGGTCGGCGCCGCCCTCGAGCAGGTGGGTCGCATACCCGTGGCGCAGCCGGTGCGGGTTGCGGACGAGCCGTCGGAGGACGCTCGTGTCGAGCCGGTTGCCGCGGGCCGACAGGAAGAGCGCGTCGCACGCCCCGCGCGCGAGCTGCGGCCGGCCGTCGCGGAGGTAGAGGGCGAGCAGGGCGGCAGCTTCCTCGCCGAGCGGCACGACGCGCTCCTTGCCGCCCTTGCCGCGCACGTGGACGACCTCCCGGTCGAAGTCGACGTCGCCCAGGTCGAGTGCGACCGCCTCGGCGCTGCGGAGCCCGCACGAGTAGACGAGCTCGACGAGCGCCCGATCACGCGTTCCGAGCGGGCCGTCCCGGTCGAGCCCGTCGACGAGGGCCTCGACCTCGGACAGGCGGGGGACGTCCGGCAGCCTGCGGGGACGGCGCGGTGCCAGCGCCGCCTCGGGGACGTGCTCGGCCCCGCGTGTGAACCGGAGGAGCGACCGCACCGCCGACAGCCGGCGGGCGATCGTCGCGGGCGCGAGGCCGCGGCGGGCCCGTCCGAGCTCGGCGGTGTAGGCGGCGAGGGCCCGCGTGTCGACGGCGTCCAGGGCGATCCCGCCGTCGTCGAGCCAGCCCGCGAAGTCCCGCAGGTCGGAGCGGTACGCACGCCGCGTCGCCTCGCTCAGCCCGGGGCTCGAGAGGAACCGGTCGACGGCGGCCTGCGTCTCCACGGTCACGGGTTCGCGCCCGGGGTCGGTCGGTCCTGCCGCGGCGCGGTGCGCGGTGCGCGCGGGTGCCGCCCCCGGGTGCGGCTCGTGAGCGGCGTCAGCGGTCGATCGCTGCACGCAGGCGCGCGGCGCGAACGGTGTTCGAGAGCAGGAACACGTCGGTGATCGGGCCGACACCGCCCGGCACCGGGGACACGGCCTCGGCGACCTCGGCCACGGAGTCGAAGTCGACGTCGCCGACGAGGTGCACCCTGCCCGTCGCCGGGTCCGTCTCGGGGTTGATCCCGACGTCGATCACGATCGCCCCCGGCTTCACCATCGCCGCGGTGACGAGGCGCGGGACGCCGGCGGCGACGACGAGGATGTCGGCGCGGCGCGCATGCTCCTCGAGCCGTCCGGCCTCCGCGGTGTGGTGGTGGGCGCTGACGACGGTCGCGTTCCGCGCGAGACCGAGCCAGAGGGCCGGCTTGCCGACGTTGTTCGAGCGGCCGACGAGGACGAGGTCGAGGCCGTTGTAGAACGACGCGGGGTCGCGTCCCGTCGACTCGACGTACCGGTCGAGCATCCAGAACACGGAGGCCGGTGTCGACGGGACGAAGCGCGGCTGCCCGAGCGCGAGGAGCCCGGCGTTGTCCGGGTGCACCGCCTCGATGTCCTTCAGCGGGTCGAGCGTCCGGTACACGTCCCCCTCGTCGACCTGTGGCGGCAGCGGTCGCAGGACGAGGACCCCCGACACGCGGGGGTCGGCGTTGAGCTTGCCGACCGCCGCGAGGACGTCGGCCTGGGCGGCGTCGGCCGGAAGGTGCTCGGAGGCGAAGCGGCACCCGAGCTCCTCGGTCAGCCGGCGCACGCGACGCTCGTACGCGATCGACGCGTAGTCGTCCCCCACGAGGACGGTGGCGAGCCCCGGCGCCACCCCCTCGTCGGCGAGTGCCGCGGCGTCCGCCTCGACCGAGGCCCGCAGCTCCTCTGCGAGCCGGTCGCCGTCGATCACGTGGGCCGTCACGCCCTCACCCTATCCCGGCACCGTGCTCGTCCGGCACGATTCGGGGGTGAGCGCCGCCCCCGCGTCACCGCCCTCGCTCGTGGAGCTCGACACGGGCGCCGAAGCGCGCCTTCGCAACCCCGGGGGCGACCTCGCCGCGGTCCTCGTCAACGGCGGCACGGCCCGGCCCCTGCCGGGGACGTGGAGCGCGACGAGCGAGCTCCTCGCGGAGGAGCTCGGCCCGCGCTTCCCGGGCATCCGCTTCCTCGAGGTGCGCTACCGCGTCAAGACGTGGAAGGCGCTCGAGTCCTGCATGGCCGACGCGGCCGCGGCGATCGACCACCTCGTCGCCACCGGTGCCCGGTCCACCCTCCTGATCGGCTTCTCCATGGGCGGAGCCGTCGCGGTCGGGATCGCCGAGCGGCCGCGGGTCGCCGGCGTGCTCGGGCTCGCGCCGTGGATCCCCGACGAGCTCTCGGTCGACGGGCTCCGCGGCAAGCGGCTCGACGTCGTCCACGGCGCGTGGGACCGGTACCTGCCCGGGATCCCCGGTGTCAGCCCGGCCAGCTCCCGCGTCGGGTTCGAGCGGGCCCGGGCCGCGGGCTCCGAGGGCACGTACACGCTGATCTCCCGCGGGCTCCACGGCGCTGCCCTGCGGCGGCGCTCCGGAGAGCTCGTGCGGCTGCCCCGCTGGCGTGCCTGGCTCGACCACACCGCCGCCGCGCTCGCCCGCTTCCAGGCCGTCTCGTCGGTCTGACCTGGTGACGCCGTACCGCGCAGTCAGGCTCGTCGTGCGGCCGACGATGCAGGTCGTCTACCGCCTGGAGGTCGCGGGCGCCGAGCACGTCCCTGCGAGCGGCGGCGTGGTCGTCGTCGCGAACCACCTCTCCGCTCTCGACCCGTTCGTGCTCGGGAGCGCGGTGCCACGCGACCTGTGCTTCATGGCGAAGGCGGAGCTCTGGCGCGTGCGGCTCGTCGGCCGCCTCGTCGAGGCGCTCGGCGGCTTCCCCGTCGACCGCGGGCGCGGCGACCGGGACGCGGTCGAGCGCGCCGTCGAGCTCACGTGCACCGGTCGTGCGGGCGCGCTCTTCCCCCAGGGGCGCGTCCGCTCCGAGGGCGTCTGGCACCGGGGGGCGGCGCGCGTCGCCCTGCGCACGGGGGCGCCGATCGTCCCCGTGCGCCTGTTCGACACCGACCGCGCGCTCGCCGGGCGCCGTCTCGGCCTCTCGCGGCTGCGGGTCGCGATCGGCGAGCCGATCCCCGTCGCGTCGGAGAGCCCGACGGTCGCCGTCGCGCGCGCGCTCACGGCCCGTGTGCGCGAGGCGGTGGAGGCGCTCCCCGACCCCGCAGCGTGAGCGGCGCGCGTCAGCGGAGCACGCCGAACGGGCGCAGCGTCTCGGCGAGCCGCTCCGCCCCGAGCGCATGGGCCGTCCGCCCGCCGGCGCCGGTCATCGTCTCGGCGGCGAGGAGCGCGTTGACGATCGCCTCCTCGGTCGCCTCGATCGTCGCGTAGAGGAGCTCGTTCACGAGGTCGAGCCGCACCATGTGCAGCGCGGAGAGGGGCGCGTCGCCGACGAGGCCCCGGTTTCCCGTCGCGAAGCAGAGGAAGAGGTCGCCGCTCGAGATCTCCCCGGCGCCGCCGAGCCGGGCGACGCCGAGGGCCGCCCGCTGCGCGAGCGCGTCGCACTGCCCCGGGAGGAGCGGTGCGTCGGTCGCCACGATCCCGATGATCGACCCTGCGCCCTCTGCGGCCTGCGCACCGGGGAGCGGGACGAGGTCGGGCCCGAGCAGCGTCCCGACGCGCACACCCTCGATCGTCAGCCGCTCCCGCGCACCGTGGTTCGCCTGGACGAGCACGCCGACGGAGGTCGGCCTGCCGGCGACCTCGACCACTCTCGAGGCGGTGCCGGTGCCGCCCTTGAAGCCGTGGCAGATCATCCCCGTGCCCCCGCCGGCGTTGCCCTCGGTCACCGGGCCGTCGTGCGCGTGGGCGAGCGCCGCCGAGACGTGCTCGGGCGTCACCCGCTGCGCGCGGATGTCGTTGAGCACGCCGTCCCACGTCTCGCCGACGACGGGGAGCGCCCAGTCGTCGAGCGTGGGAGGGTTGGCGGTCGCGATCGTGTCGCGCACGACGCCGACCGAGAACGTGTTGGTGATCGCGACCGGCGTCGTCAGCATCCCGCACTCGCGGATCCACTCGAGCCCGGTGAGCTCCCCGTTGCCGTTCAACCGGTGACACCCGGCGAACAGCGGCTCCGGAGGCGGGAGGACGACCGTGACGCCGGTGCGCACGTCGTCGCCCTCCACGACCGTCGTCATCCCGACGCGGACGCCCTCGACGTCGGTGATCGCGTTCCCCGGACCGGGCGCGCGTGACCCGATCTCGAGGCCGATGTCGCGTGCGCGCATCGGCGGTGTTCTACGCGCCGCCGCGGACGACACGCTCGGCGCGGCCGGCGAGCGATCGGGCGGGGCGCTGACGGCGGAGCGCCGGAGCAGGCACCCTGTTCACCATGCCGGGCCGCCGCTTCGAGTCGTTCACGCCGCAGGACGCACCCGAGCGGCCTGCCGACCCCGCGGTGCGGAAGGCGAACCTGCGCCGCATCGTCGGTCTCTTCAGGCCCTACCGGCGCCGCCTCTCGGGCGTCTCGGCGCTGATCGTCGTGTCCGCGCTCCTGGCGACGATCCCGGCGTTCCTGCTGCGCGAGGTGCTCGACGTCGCGATCCCCGACGGGAACGTCCGCCTGCTCACGGCGCTCGTCGCCGGCATGGTGGCGATCCCGGTCGCCACGGGCGTGCTCGGTGTCTGGCAGACGCTGCTCTCGAACCAGGTCGGGCAGAGCGTGATGCACGACCTGCGCACCGCGGTCTACCGGCACCTGCAGCGGCTCTCGCTCGCGTTCTTCACCCGGACGCGCACCGGCGAGGTGCAGAGCCGCATCGCGAACGACATCGGCGGCATCGAGAACGTCGTCACGTCGACCGCCACCTCGGTGCTCTCGAACGTGACGACCGTGCTCGCGACGGTCTTCGCGATGGTGCTGCTCGACTGGCGCCTCGCGGTGTTCGCGCTCGCGCTGCTCCCGCTGTTCGTCTGGTTGACGAAGCGGGTGGGGGAGCAGCGCAAGAAGGTCACCGCCGAGCGCCAGGCATCGCTCGCGGACGTCTCGGCGATCGTGCAGGAGTCGCTGTCCGTCTCCGGGATCCTGCTCGGCAAGACGATGGGACGGACGGCCGACCTCGCGGAGCGGTTCTCCGCGGAGTCGGAGCGCCTCGCCGCGCTCGAGGTGCGCTCGAGGATGACGGGTCGCTGGATGATGGCCGCGATCCAGACGACGTTCGCGGTGATGCCCGCGCTCGTCTACTGGTTCGCCGGCTTCACGATCGCGCGCGGCTGGGACACGATCACCCTCGGCACCGTCGTCGCCTTCACCACCCTGCAGACGCGGCTCTTCTTCCCGATCGGGAGCCTGCTCGGGGTGCAGATCGACGTCCAGGCCTCGCTCGCGCTGTTCGACCGCATCTTCGAGTACCTCGACGAGCCGGTCGACATCGTCGAGGGCGACCGGGAGCTGCCCGCGCCGCGCGGGGAGGTGCGGCTCGAGCGCGTCTGGTTCCGCTACGACGACGCGCAGTGGACCCTGCAGGACGTCGGGTTCACGGTCGCGCCTGGCACGAAGACGGCGCTCGTCGGCGAGACGGGCTCCGGCAAGACGACGTGCGCGTACCTCGTCGCGCGCCTCTACGACGCCACCGAGGGTCGGGTGGCGATCGACGGCGTCGACGTGCGCGACCTCGGGTTCGACGCGCTGGCGGCGGCCGTCGGCGTCGTCTCCCAGGAGACCTACCTCTTCCACGCGACGGTTCGGGAGAACCTCCGCTTCGCGCAGCCGGAGGCGACCGACGAGGAGGTCGAGGACGCGGCGCGGGCGGCCCAGATCCACGAGCTCGTCTCCACGCTCCCCGACGGCTACGAGACGGTCGTCGGCGAGCGCGGCTACCGGTTCTCGGGCGGCGAGAAGCAGCGGATCGCGATCGCCAGGACGCTGCTCCGCAACCCGCCGATCCTCGTCCTCGACGAGGCGACCTCGTCGCTCGACACGCAGACGGAGCGTGCCGTGCAGGCTGCCCTCGAGCGGCTCTCCGAGGGGCGCACGACGATCGCGATCGCCCACCGGCTGTCGACGGTGCGGGACGCCGACCAGATCGTCGTCCTCGACCGCGGCCGCGTCGTCGAGACCGGGACGCACGAGGAGCTGCTCGCGTCGGGAGGCCGCTACGCAGAGCTCGTCTCGCGGGACGCGGACGTGACCCCGCTCGAGGGAGAGCCGGTGCACTGACGGTTGACGCTGCCATGTCACGCGCGGAGGCACTACCGTGCGCGTGA
Organism: Gaiella sp.; assembly: GCF_057140465.1. Taxonomy (NCBI): domain Bacteria; kingdom Bacillati; phylum Actinomycetota; class Thermoleophilia; order Gaiellales; family Gaiellaceae; genus Gaiella; species Gaiella sp. Next base: position 2,638 of record NZ_DBNHWK010000048.1, on the reverse strand, counting down.
CACCAACGACGACCCGGGAGAGGACGCGGGATGACGACGACACACGATGCGGTAGCACTCGAGCAGCACGGCATCGCTGCGACCGGCAACGTCGTCCACAACCCCACGACCTCGCAGCTCTACGAGGCCGCCCTGCGCAGCGGCGCGCGCCTCGCCGAGGGCGGCCCGCTCGTCGTCGACACGGGCCGGTACACCGGTCGCTCGCCGAAGGACAAGTTCGTCGTCGACGAGCCGGGATCGCGGGAGCGCATCTGGTGGGGGAGCGTGAACCAGCCGCTCCCGGAGGAGCGGTACGACCCGCTGCGCGCGAAGGTGACCGCCTACCTGTCGGCGCAGGAGACGCTGTACGTCGTGGACGCGTTCGCCGGCGCCGACCCGGAGCACCGGATCGGCGTCCGCGTCGTGACCGCGAGCCCGTACCACGCGCTGTTCGCGTCGACGATGTTCATCGTGCCGGCGGCGGACGAGCTCGCGGGCCACGTTCCCGACGCGGTCGTGCTGCACGCGCCCGAGGTGGAGGCCGAGCCCGACGTGGACGGCACGCGGACGGGAACGTTCATCGTGCTCCACCCGTCGCGCACCGAGGTCCTGATCGGCGGCACGTTCTACGGCGGGGAGATCAAGAAGTCGATCTTCACCGTGATGAACGACCGCCTGCCGCTCGAGGACGTATTCCCGATGCACTGCTCGGCGAACATCGGCGACGACGGCGACGTCGCGCTCTTCTTCGGCCTCTCGGGGACGGGCAAGACGACGCTCTCGGCCGACCCCGATCGTCAGCTGATCGGCGACGACGAGCACGGGTGGGGCACGGGCGGCGTCTTCAACGTCGAGGGCGGCTGCTACGCGAAGGTGATCCGGCTCTCCGCGGACGCCGAGCCGGACATCCACCGGACGACGCGCACCTACGGGACGATCCTCGAGAACGTCGTCATCGACGACCGCGGCGTGCTCGACCTCGACGACGACTCGAAGACCGAGAACACGCGGGCCGCCTACCGGCTCGAGCAGATCCCGAACGCCCTGCCGGCGAAGATGGCCGGGCACCCGCGCAACGTCGTCTTCCTCACCGCCGACGCGTTCGGGATCCTGCCTCCCCTCGCGCGCCTCACACGCGAGCAGGCGATGTACTGGTTCCTGTCGGGCTTCACGGCGAAGCTCGCGGGCACCGAGATCGGCGTCACCGAGCCGCAACCGACCTTCTCCACGTGCTTCGGCGCCCCATTCCTGCCGCAGCGGCCGTCGGTCTACGCGGGCATGCTCGGCGCGAAGCTCGAGGAGCACCCGCACGTCAACGTGTGGCTCGTGAACACCGGCTGGACGGGCGGCTCGTTCGGCGAGGGCCACCGGATGCCGATCAAGGCGACCCGCGCGCTGCTCCACGCGGCGCTCTCCGGCAACCTCGACGCCGTCGAGTACCGGATCGACCCGGTCTTCGGCTTCGAGGTGCCGCTCGCGTGCCCGGGGGTCGACGACGGCCTGCTCGACCCGCGCTCCACGTGGGGCGACCCGGCGGCGTACGACGCGCAGGCGGCCGAGCTCGCGGCGATGTTCCGTGCGAACTTCGAGGAGAAGTTCGCCGCCGACGTCGGCCCGGAGATCGCCGCCGCCGGCCCGCGCCGGTAGCCAACCGCGCCGGGAGCGCCTCACTCCCAGAGACGCGCCAGCAGCTCGTCGGCCGTGGAGAGCTGGCGACCGCGCGGGTGGCCTCGCCTCGAGGAGGCGGGAGCTTCGTCGAGCACCGCGTGCGAGCCGTCCAGGGTGGCGCGTGCTGAACGAGCGGTTCGGCGCGGGCGCGCAACGCGTGGGAGACACGGCTCTCGTCTGGCCCTCCTAGCCTGGACTTGCCACGTGTCTTCTGTTACAAAGCACATGCTATGACGTTCAGTATTTTCGATCAGACGTTGGCGACGCGGTGCGCCGAAGCGGCCGTGATCGCCAGAAAGGTGGGGGTATGACCTGCTGTGTCGGCCGTCTCCGGGTTGCGCTGATCGTTGTGCTGTCGGCGCTCGCCCTGTCGGCCTCCGCGCTCGCGGATCAGAGCTACACCGATGGGGCCAACGACGCCGGCTCCGGGACGGACATCCGCAACCTGACGGTCCGCACCGATGCGTCCGGCGGCCTCATCAGCTTCCAGATCGCCTCGGCGAGCCCGACCGTCGCCAACCATGCGATCGCCGTGTTCATCGACACGGACAAGAACCAGTCGACCGGAGGAGACGGCGACGAGGTGTTCATGCTGGCAGGGCCCCTCGTCGGAGGGTACTTCGCCAGCTGGAACGGCTCCGACTTCGTGCCGTCCTCGCCGTCCGGGTTTTCCGTAGGAGGAGCCGGCACCAACGTGACGGAGTTCCGGGTCCCGCGGTCGGCGCTCGGGAACGTGGCGAGCTTCAACTTCGTCGCCGTGAGCCTGAGCATCGATGAGAGCTCGGCGGGCATCGAGTTCAACTTCTGGGATGCCGCGCCAGACCGTGGGTACTTCACCTACGACGTCGTCTCGTACCAGTGCTCGAACGGCAAGGACGACGACGGTGACGGCAAGGTCGACAGCGCGGATCTCGGCTGCTCGGGCACGACCGACGACGACGAGAGCGACGATCCCGTCACGGTGAATCTCAGCAAGGCGAAGACCGTGCCC
>NZ_DBNHWK010000047.1:0-72701 GCF_057140465.1 Gaiella sp. | reverse complement strand
GAGCGTCTCCTCGACCGCCCCGGTGCTCGGCGGGAGGACGAGCGCACGCCCGCCGGCGCGCTCGACCGAGCCCACGTACATCAAGGGGATCAACGCACAGGGGAGGTGCCACGCGCCCCACTGCGCGGGTTGCGCGTAGGACGTGATCCCGATCAGCGGCGTCGCGGGCACGGCGCGAAATGTACGCGAGCCGCGGCCCCGCCTCACACGGGCGCCCGCGCTCAGTGGCGACGCGTATCGGCCGAACCGGATTTCCCCCGATGCCCCGGAACGCCGGACGCGCCATCGTGAAGAGGAAGGAGGCGCAGATGAAGACGATTCTCGTCTGCTACGAGGAGCGCCCGATGACCACACGGGTCGTGGAGCGGTCCGCGGAGCTCGTGAAGGCACTCGGTGCGAAGCTGATCGTGACGAGCGTCGCGCCCGTCATGGGCTACGCCGCACGCGGTGTCGGACCGTACGACCCGACGGATCCCCCTGCACGCCACGCGGAGGAGCTCGAGGACGCCGCCGCCCGCTTCGCGGAGCTCGGCGTGACGGACGTCGAGACGGTGACGGGGGTGGGCGAGGCGGCCGGGGCGATCCTCGATCTCGCAGCCGAACGAGCCGTCGACCTGATCGTCCTGGGCGCCCACGACGGCGGCGCGATCTCGCGTGTGATCGGCGGCAGCGTCAGCGACCGGGTCGCGCACAAGGCCCGGGCGGACGTCCTCATCGTCCACTGAGGCCACGCCGCCCGGGCGGCGGCGCGCTCGCCCGGCCACACCGGGGCGCCGAGGTCGTCCCCACCTGCTCAGCCCATCCAGGCGCCGCCGTTGTGGTCGATCGCCTGGCCGGTCACGCCCCGGGCGTCGGGCGACAGGAGCCACGCGACGGTGCCCGCGATCTCCTCGGGCTGCGCCATTCGTCCCAGTGGGACGGCTCGCATGGCCTCGCGATATGCGTCTTCGCGCGTCGCACCGGACGACGCTGCGATCGCATCGAGCCCGTCCCAGGCCATGTCCGTGTCGACCCAGCCGGGGCAGATCGCGTTCACCTGCACGCCCGCAGGAGCGAGCTCGGCCGCCAGGGCCCGTACGAGCCCGAGGAGACCCGCCTTCGACGCACAGTAGCCCGTGTATCCCGGCACCCCGATGCGTGCGAGGATCGACGAGATCACGACGATGTGACGCGTCTCGGGCCCGGGAGCGAGATGCCGGTACACCGCCCGGCAGGTGTAGTACGTCCCGGCGAGGTTCGTCTGCACGAGGTCGTCGAAGCGGTCACCCTCGCCGTCCTCGTTCTCCCCGCCGATCCCCCCGCACGCGACGAGTGCGTCGACGGCGCCCAGCGCCCGGGCTGCGCCGGCCACGGCGCGCTCGACGTCGTCGCGGTCGCGGATGTCGCACGCTGCGACGTGCACCGGCCCGTCGAGCTCACCGGCGGTCTGCTCGAGCTGGTCGAGCTGCCGTGCGAGCAGCGTGACGGCAGCGCCGTCCCGCGACAGCCTGTGGGCGACGGCGTGCCCGATCCCCCTGCCCGCACCCGATACCACCGTGTGTCTTCCGGCCATGTCTTCTCCAGACAGTCGCAATTTGCGCGAAAATCGTCTCTCGGTGCCCTTGATTCGACGGAGCATCTCAGCATAGAGTCCCTTCTGCGCCGAGCACGGGGCGCCGGTAGGACGAAGCCCCCCCGAGAGGCACTACGCGGAAGCGGAACGTCGTTCGGGGGGCGTGGACGAAAGCGCACCCGGCTCGGCGAATTCGTGGTCCAATTCTTTCTAGAGCATCCTGGTTCGCGGGCAAGTCGGTACCGTGCTCCACGGAAAGTTCGCAATTTGCGGGAACGGCGCTTCTCGGACGAACCGCAAGGGCTTGACACGTTCGCAGCGTTGCCGTAGATTGCCCTCTGCACCGAGCAGGAAGAGCTGGAGGGTGAAGGCTCTCCGAGCGGCAGTCGCTCCGGCGGCGGTCAGTCGGGAAGCCGGACGAAGGCGATTCCGCTCGGTGCATTTCTGCGTGCATTCACTCGGCACTCGACGCGTTCTTGCGAAAGATTGGATCGAATCGGTGATCGAGTTCCGATCTTTTCGCAAATTGCGAATTTCCTACGCATAGGGAGCTTGACAGCGAAGAATCACGCGCGTAATGTCCCGAGTGCACCGAGTACGGAGCGTCCAAGGTTGATGGCTCTCCGATCGGCTGTCGCCTCGGCGGCGGTCAGTCGGGAAGCCGGACGAAGGCGCCACCGGCTCGGTGCATTTTCGTGTGCCCGCGGCGCGGGTCATCGCGCCTCGAGACCCGCTCCGTCCGCACGGCTACGCTCTCGCGCGTGCGCCGCCTGCTCGCCCTCGTCTGCGCGACGATGTTCGTCGACACCGCGCTGTTCGGCGCGATCATCCCACTCGTTCCCGAGCTCACCTCGGGGTACGCGCTCTCGAAGGCCGAGGCGGGCCTGCTCGTCGCGGGATACGGCGCAGGCGCCATGGTCGCAGGGATACCGGGTGGCATGGTGTCGGCGCGCGTCGGGCCCAAGAACGCCGTCGTCGTCGGGTTGCTGCTGCTGGCCGGGTCGAGCGTCGCGTTCGCGTTCGCCGGGTCGCCGCTGACGCTCGGGCTCGCGCGCTTCGCACAGGGCCTGTCGAGTGCGCTCACGTGGGCGGGCGCACTCGCTTGGCTCGTCGCACGCGTCTCCCGCGAGCGGCGCGGGGCAGTCCTCGGCACAGCCTTCTCGTTCGCCGTCGTCGGCTTCGTCTGCGGCCCGTTCGTGGGAGGGATCGCATCGTTCGTCTCGATCCGTTGGACGTTCGTCGGCTGCAGCGTCGCCGTCGCGGCGCTCGCCCTCACGGCCTCGCGTCAGCCCTCCGCCGGCGTCGAGGCGCTCGATCTCCCGGCCGTCCGGCGCGCCCTCTCCGACCGCGCCTTCGTGGCCGCGCTGTGGCTCAGCCTGCTCCCGGCGTTCGCCTTCGGGATGTTCGACGTCCTCGTCCCTCTCGCGCTGGACGACGCGGGGCACGGCGCCGCGACGATCACGATCGTGTTCGTCGTTGCAGGGCTCACCGAGGCTGCGGTGAACCCGATCGCCGGCCATGTCTCGGATCGGCGCGGACGCCTCGCACCGATCCGCTTCGGGCTCGCGGCGTCGACCGTCGTCGCCGCCCTCCTCGCGGTCGCCACCGCGCCGTGGGCGCTCATCCTCCTCCTCGTCGCGGCCGCGGTCACCTTCGGGTCGTTCTACGCCCCCGGCATCTCTCTCGTGAGCATCAGGGCGGAGCGAGCGGCGCTCAGCCAGTCGCTCGGGTTCGGCGTCATGAACACCGCATGGGCGCTCGGCGCGCTCCTCGGCCCCCTGCTGGGCGGAAGCCTCGCACACGGCGTCGGCGACGGCGGCGCCTACCTCCTCGCCGCCGCAGTCTGCGCTGCGACGTTCCTCGTGCTGACGATCGCCGCGCCAGGCAGGATGCAGACGGCATGAAGCGGGAGGACTGGGACGCACGCTATGCGGACATGGGGGCGGTCACGGCGCTCCAGCCGAATCGGTTCGTGGCGATGGAGACGGCGCAGTTGCCGCCCGGACGGGTGCTCGATCTCGCGTGTGGCGAGGGGCGGAACGCGGTGTGGCTGGCGGCGCAGGGATGGCAGGTCACGGGCATCGACTTCTCGGAGGTCGCGATCGAACGCGCACGCCGCCTGGCCGACGCCCGCCGCGTGTCCGCCGAGTTCGTCGTCGGGGACGTCTTCGCCATCCCCCTCGAGCGTGCCCGCTACGACCTCGTCCTCATCGCCTACCTCCAGGTCGGCCCGGAACAGCGCAGCGCCGTCCTCGAACGGGCGGTCGACGCCCTCGCCCCCGGCGGCACGCTCCTGCTCGTCGCACACGACCTCCGCAACCTCACGGAGGGGCACGGCGGCCCCTCGAGCGCGTCCGTGCTGTGGACGGTCGAGGAGGCGACCGATGCACTTCGCGCGCACGGGCTCGTGGTCGAGCGCGGCGAGGAGGTGCGACGCGAGGTCGAGGGGGCACCGGGACCGGCGATCGACACGCTCGTGCGGGCCCGCCTCGACACGTCGTCCCGGGACTCCTGACGGCGCATCGGCCCGGGCTCCCGCCGGGCCGGCGCTCAGCGCCTCCGACGTTCGGTGACGCGCCGCCGGTCGGCCGGGAACCGCTCGAGCACCCACTCCTCGTCGAGCGGGGAGAGCCGGTAGTCCTTCCCGTTGACGAGCGCGTAGTCCCCGGTGCGAGGGTCCATGGGCAGCCGCGACTCCGCCGGGTACCAGCGGTTGTGACGGTCGATCAGCTCGTTCACCTCCGCGAACGATGCCCGCTTCGCCTCCTGGCACCAGCGCCGTGCGAACTGTTCGTCGTCGCGTGTCTCGAGCGACAGGGCACGCCACCGCTCCTCGAGATCGGTCGTCGCCGCAGCGACGAGGTCGTCGATCTCGCGCAGCCGGAGCATGTACGGAAGCGGCCCCCCGAGCGACGCCAGGTAGCCGTCGGCGGCCTGCCGGAAGTTCCGCAGGCGGAGGTGGAGCGGACGTCCCACGAGCGGGCTGGAATCGAGGTCCTCGGACAGGCCCTCGTGCTGACGGCGGTCACGCGCCGTCTCGGGAAGCACGACGCCCTGACGCAGGATGCGCTCTCGCTCTGCGCGCTTCATGCCTCGACCAGGACCGTCGCCTCACGCGCCCGCGCCCGCCGTGTGAGCCCTGCGCAGGCGAGCCCGCCGAACACCGCTGCGACAACGGAGATCCCGGCGAACATCACCCAGGTCGCGTCGTCGCCGAAGCTGTTCCGTACCTGGAACCCGACGAGCGGCGCGATCGCGAACCCGACCGCTGCGGTCGACCCGAACGCCCCCATGTACGCGCCGCGCACGTCTGCGGGGGCGAGATCGGCGATCACTGCCTGGGAGGTCGGCACCCAGAGCATCTCCCCGATCACGAAGACGGTGACGACGGCGACGACCGGTGCCAGCGCGTGCGTCTCCGTGAGGAGCAGGAACGGCAGGCCCATGGTCAGCATCGCGACCACGAGCTTCGTCGCCGCCGGAACGCGTTCGGCCGCCCGCGTCAGGCGGAGCTGGAACAGCGTGACGAGCAGTGGGTTGATCCACACGAGGAACCCCCATGCCGCAGCCTGGTAGCCGAAGCCGTCGACCAGCGACACCGGGAGCACGATCTCGTACGCCACGTACACGAGCCAGGCGAACACCGCCGACCCCAGGAAGAGCAGGAACGGCAGGTCGTGGGTGATCACACGAAGGGAGCTGCGCTCGGGCGGGCCCTCGGGTGCGTAGAGGCCGCGCCGTGGCAGCAGGCGGTAGGCCAGCGCCCACGCGGCGCCGGAAAGGACGGCGACCGTCACGAAGAGTGCCGTCCACCCACCGAAGATCAGCAGTGCGCCGCCGAGCGGCGGCCCCATGATCACGCCGAAGTTCGATGCGACCCGGACGGAGGCGTACGCCGGCTCGTGCTTCTCCGGCGGGACGAGATCGGCCACCATCGCCTGCGCGACGGAGCCGCCGATCGACCCGAGCGCGCCGGCCATCGTCAGCGCGGCGATCGCGGCCCACTTGTTGCCCGAGACGGCGAGCAGCAGGAGTGGGTACCCGACCATCAACCCCTCGCCGAGGAGGATCAGGCGCCGCCGGCCGAATCGGTCCGACAGGTGCCCGCCGATGAACCCCGAGATCCCGGCGAGGAGCGCACCGACCCCGAAGATGAACGGCAACGCCGCCTTCGCGTCGAGCTCGTCCACGGCCCAGATCGCCATGAAGCTCCAGAGCGAGGAGCCGGCCGCCGACGCGGCGAGGCTGACGACGAGCACCGGTCGCAGCGCCCGGTCGACCTCGTCACCCCAGATGAGGTGCGCGAGCCGGCGCAGCACGGACACGACGGCACCGTAGCATCGGCGGTGTCGGCCCGACGACGGTGCCGACCCGGTCGGAGGCGTCGGGCTAGGAGCGCCTCACGCCGAGTGACGAGGCGGGAGTCCGGGATCGGTCCGACGAGCCCCGTCCGCCTCCTCGACCGCGGGCACACGCGGGGGCGTGGCGACCTCGGACTCGGGCACGGCGATCGTCGGGATCACGCCGCGCCGGCGGAGTCGCTCGAAGTCGGCACGGACCGCCGCCGCCATCTCGCGCTTGTGGGACTGCTCCTTCACGGTCGCGGGAGCGTTCCGCGCCCGCTGCGGAAATCCTGCGCGTCAGGCCCTGCGTGCGAGCTGCAGCACCCACAGGCGCAGGGGTGACGCGCCGTCGAACCGCGCGCGCGGGAACAGCGCGACACCCGCGTCGCTGAAGCGCGGAAGGAACAGCACGCGTCGATGAGGCGGCGAGTTGAGCCAGGCCACGAACGCGTCGCGGGCCGTCCCGGTGGGGCGCTGGCCCGCGTACAGGTTCTCACCGACGAGCCGATAGCGGTACCCGAGAGTGCGGAAGGTCGCGAACATCGGCTTGCCGCACGCCGTGTGACTGAAGTCGCGGCAGAGGACGATGTCGCGCCCCTTCGCCCGGGCGACCCGCGACAGCGACGCGGACTCGCGCACGGGCCGGAGTCCCGTGACGCCGCGTGCGTGGTTGATCATGCAGACGAGCGCTGCCCGCTGTGCCGCGGGCGACAGGTGCGTCGAGCGCGAGCCGGGGCACGTCTTCGCACCTGCGACGAGCGAGGCGGTCGTCGGCGCAGCGACACCGACCTCGGCGGCAACCAGGGCGAGGAGCGCGACAGCGAGTGCCGCCGCGGGGAGAATGCTGCGACGGGTCACGGGGGAGGGCGACTAGCCTACAGCACGCTCGGGAGGGGGCGAAACGCCTGGAGACCACCGGGCGCGACCTCGCGGCGAGATCCCTGCGGCGGTCGCCTCCTCCGTCACGCGCGGCGCCCGTCGTCGCCCGGGCCGTGCCCCTCGGGCGTGGCCGCGGGCCGACGACGACACGCTTGAGGCGTACGAGCGGCTGCCGCGGCGAGTACGATCAACGACGTCGTGCCGTGGTACGTGTGGATCCCGTTCGTCGTCCTCGGGGCGCTGCTCGTGCTGCTGCTCGTGGTCGCGGTGCTCGGTCGCATCCAGAACGGCCGCTACCTCCGCCCGGTCGTCGTCGCCCTCGCGAAGGTGCCGTTCATGAAGAAGTGGTTCCAGCGCATGTCGGTCGCCCAGCTCGAGCGGTCCAACCCGGAGCTCGCGAGCGCCGTCAAGAAGATGCAGGCGTTCGGGGAGCCGACGTCGCCCGATCAGGTGCAACGGGCGCTGCGCGTGCTCACGCCCGCGGAGCGCAAGGCGTACATGGAGGCGGCCGGCCTCGAGTCGCCGGCTGTCGAGACGACGAACCGCCAGCAGCGGCGGCGGCTCGAGCACGGCGGCGCGGGAATGCCGGGGAAGCCGGCGACATCGAGCCGGCCCGGCTCCGCAGGTCGGAAGTCGGGCGCCGGCAAGAAGAAGAAGCGGTAGGCGGCCGGCGGCGGCTCGGCACGCGGCGCACGGCCACCGGTACGATCAGCGAATGCCGTTCGGCCTCGGAGTCTGGGAAGTCGTGATCCTCCTCGCCGTCGTCGCGCTCCTCTTCGGCGCGAAGGGCGTGCCGGACGTCGCCCGACGCCTCGGTGTCGGTGTGCGCGAGGTCCGGGACGCGGTCGCCGACGTCGATCCTCGCCGCATGCTCGACGCACCGTCGACGACGCAGTCGCCCACGACGCGCGGCGGCCACGAGCAGCCGCCGGACGACGACCAGCGGCAGCCGTAGACTCGCCCGCGTGCAGCCACGCATCGACCCGGGCTGGTCGGCCGTGCTCGGCGACGAGTTCGAGCAGCCGCACATGCGCGATCTCCGTGCGTTCCTCGTCGCCGAGGTCGAGGCGGGGCGCGGCTTCTACCCGCCGGCGGCCGAGGTGTTCCGTGCGCTCGAACTGACGCCCTTCGAGCACGTCCGCGTCGTCGTGCTCGGGCAGGATCCCTACCACGGACGGGGCCAGGCGATGGGGCTCTGCTTCTCCGTGCGCGAGGGCGTCCGCCTCCCCCCTTCCCTGCAGAACATCTTCAAGGAGCTCACCGACGACGTCGGCGTCACCTCCCCACCCAGCGGTGATCTCACGCCCTGGGCGACCCGGGGCGTGCTGCTGCTGAACGCGGTGCTCACGGTCTCGCCGGGAAAGGCCGGGTCACATGCCGGTCGGGGCTGGGAGCAGTTCACGGACCGCGCCGTCCGTGAGCTTTCGGAACGGAGGGAAGGCGTCGTGTTCCTCCTGTGGGGCCGGTATGCACAGCAGAAGGGCGAGATCGTCGATCGTGCTCGGCACCACGTCCTCACGGCCGCGCACCCGTCGCCGTACTCGGCCGCGAGCGGGTTCTTCGGGTGCCGGCACTTCTCGCGGACGAACGACCTCCTCGAGGCCGACGGCCGCCCGCCGATCGACTGGCGCCTGCCCTAGCGGTGCCGGTAGACGATGCGCCCGCGGTTCAGGTCGTAGGCCGAGACCTCGACCTTGACCCGGTCACCGGGCGCCATCCGAATGCGGTGCCGCCGCATCTTGCCGGCGGTGTACGCGATGAGCTCGTGGCCGTTGTCGAGGACGACGCTGAACATGCCGCTCGGAAAGGCCTCGAGCACCTCGCCCTCCATCTCGATCTTGTCCTCGGCGGCGATGAGCGTCCTCCTGACCGTGCGTTCCGAGCCGACCCCACCGCGAGCCAGCCGGCCCCCGTGCACGATACCGGCCGCTCGGCTCGAGCGGGCACCCGAGCAGGTCGTGCGGGCCCACGTGGGCGGCCGGAGCACCGTGGCGCACCCGACGCAGGCCACCGACCAGTGGCCTGACGAGCCGACATCGCGGTCCGACGCGAGCCTCAGATGCCGAGCGCTGCGGCGGCCTGGTCGTACTGGTCCTCGCGGACGTACACCAGGTATCCGAACGCGCCTCGCCCGTCCGTCACGCCCATCGACGCGTAGATGTCGATGTTGGCCTCGAACAGGCGCTCGTGGACGCCGGCCAGCGCCCCGAGCTCGGCGTCGCCCTGCACGAGGAGCGCGTTGTACGGACCATCGAGGTCGAGCGCAGCCGCTCGAGCCTCGGCGAGGAGCGTGTTGGGGTCCTCCGGGAACAACGCGAACTGCGCCGTCGCCGGACCGCTCGGCACGGCGGTGAAGGCGAGCAGGTCGACACCGCGCTCGGCGAGCGCCGAGAGCACCCGGTATCCGGCCCCGAGCTCGTCGCGGACGTTGACGTAGTAGTACTCGACTCGGCTGATCTTCAAGGCCATCGCTTCCTCCTCTGCCCTCAGCCTACGGCGTGGCCGTTCGCCGTGCAGACCGAACCGCTCGCCCGTCGGCGACGCGACTCTCGGGTGACGTCACGGCGAGGCGAACGCCGTGAGACACCCGGGTACGCTACGGGCATGAGCGATGAGTTCGTCGCCCTCGGGCACGCCGGCAGCGACGCCTACGTCGGGCTCGAGACCTTCCCCAACCCGGGGGTGGAGCGCGTCGAGATGGTCAGTGACGAGCTCACCGCCGTGTGCCCGATCACGAACCAGCCGGACTTCTACACGGCGACGATCGCGTACCGGCCGCGGTCACTGTGCCTGGAGTCGAAATCGCTGAAGATCTATCTCTCACGGTTCCGCGACCAGGGGCTCTTCTGTGAGGCACTCGCCGTCCGGATCCGCAACGACGTTGCGGCCGTGCTCGAGCTCGACGCCGGCGAGGTCGGCGTGACGCTCCGGCAGAAGGCGCGGGGCGGTATCACGATCACGGCCTCCGTCTGAGGCGCGAGCAGTCGCCTCGCAGCGGCCCGACGGCCCGGCGCACCGACCGTGGGTCGTGCGACGACCGCGCGCCGCCGGACGGCAGGCTCTGCGCCAGCTGATGGAGGCGGCGGGAATCGAACCCGCGAAACGTTCCCCACGGAGTCCGCCCTCCAATCGCGAGGAGTTGGAGATGCGGTGGCGCTTGCGTGCGTCTCGCACTTCCGCACCCCGCCGATCGCGAGCGGCTCATCACTAGCACCTACACAGCTGCTGACATAGCCTGAACCCCGGCAGCGCCTGTAGCCGATCCCGAGGACGATCGTCGTCCCAGTGCGGAGACCAGCCGCTGCGTTCCCGGAAGGGAGACACGACACGCAGTCAGAACGCCCCGAACTCTCGAGCATGGCAGACGACTACGCGCGGCACGCGCTCTCGCAACGCGCTGCGTTCGAGGCGACTCATCCGGCCGTGCTTTCGGCGGCGCGATCGTTTGCGGACGAGGTGGTTCTCCGAGTGGTCGATCTCGGCGCCGCCGACGGCGTGAACTCTCACGGTCTGATCCGCGACCTCGCGCGCGACCGCGCCGGCCGGCCACTCGTCTACGCACTCGTCGACCTGCCGACAAACACGTGGCGAATCGCCAGAGACCATCTCCAGCACACCTTCGGCGGGGCGACGGGCGGTCCCAGGACGGTCGTGATCCCTGAGAGCGGCGACGCCGACCCCGGTGTAGCCGATGTCGGCACGGGTGCCCACTACGACGCGCCGGAGGCACACGGCGAGGCATGCCGCCGAGCAATCGAGCGGAGCCCGCACCCCGCCACAGTCGTGAGCATGGCCGGCATCCCACTCCAGCAGGCGCCTTGCATGCCGTCCGGCAGCGTGCACGTCGCAGTCACGGGGACGGCGATGCACTGGATTGCCGACTCGGCGGTCCTCGCCTCGACCGGGTCCGTCTTCCCCGGCTACCCCGACCACACCGATGAGGGCGAGCGACGCGCCTGGCGTATGGCTGCAGAACGAGAGTGGCAGCGCCTGCTCGAGATGCGCGCGATTGAGCTCGCACCGGAGGGCCGGTTCATCGCCGCGATCCCGGCGTCTTCCGCTCGAGACCCGGAGAGGACGGGGCTTTACGCGGAGATCGTCCGGGACATGAACCACCTGCTCGCCGACTGGTGCCGCACAGGGCGCATCGGTGCTGGGACGGTCGCCGCAATCGTCGTCCCCGTCTGGATGCGCACACTCGACGAGATGCTGGCTCCGTTCGAGGCCGGCGGCGGGCACGTGGCGGGCCTCCAGCTCGAGAGCGCTGAACTCTTCCGACTGGACAATCCTTACTGGCACGACGATCCCGCGGTTTTCTCGCGCGGATACGTCCGGAGCGTGACGGCGTGGGGCGGGCCGATTCTCCGCCGCGCGTTCGCGCGCGAGGGCGAAGACCGCGCGCCGAGCCTTCTCACCGCCTTCCTCGGAGAACTCGAGGACCGCGTCGCATCTGCGCCCGACCGCTACCGCTGGGACTACATCGAAGCGCTCCTCATCTGCCGCAAGGTCGCCCGTTCAGGCGGCTAGCCCCCCAGGCGTCGGATACTCACTCGCACCACGGGGAAAGTGGAGGCGGCGGGAATCGAACCCGCGTCCGCGGCCGCACCGACCGAACGTCTACGAGCGTAGTCCGCCTTGGATCTCGCCCGGCGGCCGGAGACGGACGCCCCACCGACGGGCCAGCTCATCCTGTGGTTCTCGAGCCTCCGGCGATCAGCCTTCCTTCGGCTCACAGCCCGATCGTTGGCGCCCCGTCCTCCGCCTCGGGCGAACGGAGGGGGACGTCGCCTGACCTAGGTTCGACTAGGCGGCGAGTGCGAGATCGCTCTTCGCACTTGCGTGTGTGCCGGTTGTTTTGAGAGGCCGACCGGCGACCTCTGCTCGCAATTCGACCGGAGAACCGACCACGTCGAAACCTGGTCGCCCCCGTATGTGTGTACGCCCATAGCGTAGCTCGCGTTCGTCGGCGCCGACAGCGCGCGGGGACACGACGGCAGACCACGCCACAGGACCGACCGCGTCCGGGGGGCGACAGAATGGAATACCTGAATACTCTCAGACGCATGGAACACCATGCGAGAGCACGGATGAACCTGCCCCAGCCTGCCTACGACAGCCTCGCGTCCCTGCGCGAGGAGATGAAGTCGGAGGTCTCGAAGGTCGTCATCGGCCAGGAGGAGGCAGTCGAGCTCCTTCTCGTCGCGGCGCTCGCCCGCGGACACGTCCTCATCGAGGGCCCACCGGGCAGCGCGAAGACGCTGCTCAGCCGCGCGATGGCGTATGCGCTCGGAGCGACCTTCAGGCGGATCCAGTTCACGCCGGACACATCCCCCGACGAGATCACGGGCCCGTACGTGGTCAAGGCCGGCGAGCCCGTGTTCATGCAGGGGGCCGTGTTCACGAACGTCCTCCTCGCGGACGAGGTCAACCGGACTCCGCCCCGCACCCAGGCGGCGCTGCTCGAGGCGATGCAGGAGCGGACGGTGACCGTGGACGGGCGGACGCACCAGCTCCCCGACCCGTTCCTCGTGATCGCGACCCAGAACCCGTTCGAGCACGAGGGCATCTTCCCGCTGCCCGAGTCGCAGCTCGACCGCTTCCTGTTCAAGATCGAACTCGAGTACTGCGGTGCGGACGACGAGGTCGAGATGCTGCGCCTTCCGCATACGGGCGTGACGCCCGACATGCTCGGCGAGATCCGGCCGCTGCTCGGCATCGTCGGTCTCGACAAGGCACGGCAGGAGCTCGACGCGACCATCGTCCCCGAGAGCGTGGCCCGCTACGTCGTCACCCTCGCCCGGCGCACGCGCGAGCTCGACGGCGTCCTCCTCGGTGCGAGCTCCCGCGCATCGATTCACCTCATGAGCGCGGCGAAGGCCAACGCCAGGCTCGACGGCCGCGACACGGCGACGATCGACGACGTCCGCGCCATGGCGCCGTTCGTCGTTCGCCACCGACTGATCTGCGAGGGAACGACCGCGGACGAGGTCCTGCAGCAGGCGATGGCGTCGGTGCCGACGCCCGTCTGACGGGGACGTCCCTTCTGCAACCGGAGGGCGCTCGGACCTGGGCGCTCGGATCTGAGCGCCCAGCCCCCGGACGGCACAGGGCGAGGTTCGGCGAAGCCGCTCGCCGCGGCGGAGAGGAGCCGGGCGTCGGGCTGACGCCCGACGCCCACATGCCTCATCCCGCGAGCGCCTGCTCGATCGCGCGCATCGCCAGCACCTGCGCGAGATGAGCTCGATACTCCGCCGAGCCCGCGTGGTCGGTCGACGGCTCGGTGCCCTCGACGACGAGCGCGGCCGCCTCGGACGGCGACCCCCCACCTGAGAGCGCGTCTTCCGCCGCGCCGGCGCGGAGCGGCGTGCCGCCCATGCTCACGAGCGCGATCGACGCCGCGTCCACGCCGCCGTCCGAGCGGTGAACGACGACCATCACTCCCGCCGTCGCCCAGTCCTGGGATCGGCGGTGGGCCTTCTCGTACGCCCAGCCGGTCGTCGCCGCGAGCTTCGGCACCCGTACCTCGACGAGCATCTCGGCCGGCCCGAGCGCCGTCTCGAACGGCCCCGTGAAGAAGGCGTCGGCCGGGATCGTGCGCTCGCCGTCCGGACCGCGGACGACGAGCTCCGCGTTGACCGCGAGCGCCACGGCGGCGAGGTCGGACGCCGGGTCACCGTAGGCGATCGCACCGCCGATCGTCCCGCGGTGCCGCACCTGGTGGTCGCCGACGCGTCCCGCCGCGTGCGACACGAGACCACACGCCTCGGCCAGGAGCGGGTCGCGGGCGACGTCCTGGTGGCGCGTGAGGGCACCGATCGCCACGTGCGTCCCGGCGTCGCGGACGTACGACAGGTCGTCCAGCCGCCCGATGTCCACCAGGAGCGACGGTCGCGCGAGCCGAAGGCGCATCGCGGGCAGGAGGGACTGGCCCCCGGCGAGCAGCCTCGTGTCGCCGTTCCCGGAGAGCAGGGACACCGCGTGCTCGACGCTCTCCGCGACTTCGTAGTCGAAGCGTGCCGGGATCATTGTCGTGCCTCCTCGATCGCGCGCCAGACGCGTTCCGGTGACGTGGGGATCTGGACGTCGGTCACGCCCAGATGCGACAGGGCGTCGAGCACCGCATTGACGACAGCCGGCGCCGCCGCGATCGTCCCCGTCTCCCCCACCCCCTTCACACCGAGCGGATTCGTCGGGCTCTTCGTCTCCGTCAGCTCCGTCTCGAACGACGGGAGCTCCGCCGCGGACGGCACGAGATACGTCGCCATCGTCGTGTTCAGGAGGTTCCCGTGGTCGTCGTAGACGCCCTCCTCGAACAGGGCCGTGGCGATGCCCTGCGTGATGCCACCGTGGATCTGCCCATCGACGATCAGGGGATTGACGACCGTCCCGACGTCGTCGACGGCGACGTAGCGGACGAGGCGGGTGTCACCCGTCTCGGTGTCGACCTCGACCACCGCCGCATGCGCCCCCGCGGGCCAGGAGAAGTTCGGCGGGTCGTAGACCGCCGTCTCCTCGAGCCCGGGCTCCATGCCGTCGGGCAGGTTGTGTGCGGTGAACGCCTCGAAGGCGGCCGCCTGGATCGTCATCGACCGATCCGGCGAGCCCTTCACCGAGAACGTCCCGGCCGAGAACTCGAGGTCGTCCGGCGCGACCTCGAGCTGGTGAGCCACGATCGAGCGCGCCTTGTCGATCACCTTCTGGCTCGCATGCCAGAGCGCGACGCCGCCCACCGGGAGGGAGCGGCTCCCGTACGTGTCGAGACCGTGCTGGGAGACGGCCGTGTCCCCGTGGAGGACCTCGACGGCGTCGACGTCGACACCCAGCTGATCGGCGACGATCTGCGCCCACGCGGTCTCGTGCCCCTGGCCGTGCGGCGACGTGCCCGTCACGACCTGGACCGAGCCGAGCGGCTGGAAGCGGATCGTCGCGCTCTCCCAGCCACCCGCCACGTAGCGGATCGCCCCGAGGATGCGCGACGGCGCGAGCCCGCACATCTCGTTGTACGTCGAGAAGCCGACACCGATCTGCTTCACGTCACCGCGCTCGCGCCTCGCCGCCTGATCGGCCTGGAGAGCGTCGAGATCGAGCATCTCCAGCAGCTTGTCGAGCGACGCGTGGTAGTCGCCCGAGTCGATCGTCAGTCCCGAGGAGAGCTGCTTCGGGAACTCGGTGATGAAGTTCCGCCGCCGCAGCTCGACGCGGTCGATGCCGAGCTCGGCCGCGAGCGCGTCCATCGTCCTCTCGATCACGTACGTCGCCTCGGGACGACCGGCGCCGCGGTAGGCGTCGGTCGGCGTCGCATTCGTGAACACGCCGGTGAACGTGACGCTGTAGTTCGGGATGTCGTACGGGCCGGCGTAGATCCAGGCGCCGAGCAATGGGATGCCGGGTGTGACCAGCTGCAGGTACGCGCCCATCGAGGCCTTGACGTCGGCCTTGACGGACGTGATCTTCCCGTCCCGCGTCGCACCGAACGTGAAGTCCGTGACGAAGTCCCGGCCGTGGATCGTGGCGACGTAGTTCTCCGAACGCTCCTCCGTCCACTTCACGGGCCGCCCGAGCCGGAGCGCCAGAACGACGGCGAGCGCCTCCTCCGCGTACACGTCCAGCTTCGACCCGAAGCCCCCGCCGACGTCCGGGGCGACGACCCTGAGCTTCGCCTCGGGGATCCCGGTCGTGACCGAGAGGCCGAAGCGCAGGATGTGCGGGATCTGCGTCGCCGAGTAGAGCGTCACCTCTCCCGCGGCGCCCGGCTGCGCGAGAACCGAACGCGGCTCCATCGCATTCGGGATCAGCCGCGGGAGGCGGTAGCGGCGGGTGACGACGACGTCGGCCTGGTCGAGCGCCGCATCGAACGCGTCCGTCGCGAGCGTCCACACATAGCACTCGTTGGTTCCGAGGTCGTCGTGGACGAGCGGTGATCCCGCTTCGAGTGCACGCTCCACGTCGATCGCGACCTCGAGCGGCTCGTAGTCGACCGTCACGAGCTCGGCGGCGTCCCGCGCGAGCGCACGCGTCTCCGCGAGGACGACGGCGACCCCGTCACCCTGGTAGCGCGCCTCGTCGGCCGCGAGCGGGTAGTGGGGCGGGCTCTTCATGTCCTCGGTCACGGGCCACGCGCACGGGAGCGATCCAGCCCATGTGTCGCGGAGCTCGGCGCCGCTGAACACCGCGACGACGCCGTCCGCGGCGCGTGCGGCCTCGAGATCGACGCCGGAGATGCGCGCATGCGCGTACGGGCTGCGGACGACGGCCATCCAGACCATGCCCACCGCCGTCATGTTGTCGACGAAGCTCCCGCTCCCGGTCAGGAGCGACCGGTCTTCCTTGCGCTTGACGGGTGCGCCGACGAAGGGGTCCGCGGCGCTCATGACCCAGACTCCGCCGCGGCCAGGACGGCCTTCACGATGTTGTGGTACCCGGTGCAGCGGCAGAGGTTCCCTTCGAGCCCCTCCCGCACCTGCTCCTCGCTGCCGGCGTCCCCGGCGGAGATCAACGACACCGCGGCCATCACCATCCCCGGCGTGCAGTAGCCGCACTGCAGCGCGTGGTGATCATGGAACGCCTGCTGCACCGGATGCAGCGACCCGTCGGCGGCCGCGAGGCCCTCGATCGTCGTGATCTCGCCTCCGTCGGCCTGGACCGCGAGCATCGTGCACGACTTCACGGACTCGCCGCCGACGAGCACGGTGCACGAACCACACGACGACGTGTCGCAGCCGACGACGGTTCCCGTCAGTCCCAGGCGCTCGCGCAGGACGTAGGCGAGCAGCTCGCGCGGCTCGACGTCGAGCTCGTGACGCGTCCCGTTGACGCCCAGCCCAATACGTCTCAGCACCCTCGTGCCTCCTTTCGTTGGCTCTCGGCAGACCGAATCTACCTCGCCCCGATCGATCTCACCAAGCACCGGCCCCCGACGCATACACTGACCCCGTGGTGGAGATCGCCGCCGTCGACGTCGCGGAGTTGGACGGGCTGGTCGCCGTCCGCAACGCCGTCGTCCGCTCCGACCCCGCCACCGCCGAGGGCCTGATCGACTGGCGGCAGCAGGCCGAGGACATGACGTGGCTCGTCGCGACCGAGGACGACAGGCCCGTCGGCGCAGGCATCGGGATCGTGGGCTGGCACACGAGCCCCGGCACCGCATACGTCGAGGCGTGGACGCTCCCGGAGGCACGGGGCCACGGGATCGGCGAGCAGCTCTACCGCGAGCTCATGCGGTGGGCCGCCGACCGCGGGTGCGCGGCAGTCGAGACCGCAGTCGCCGAGGACGACCAGGCGAGCCTTGCCTGGGCCGACCAGCGCGGCTTCCGCGAGGTCGGGCGGAACTCCCGGCTCGTCCTCGACCTCGGCACGATCGAGGCGCCCGCGATCGAACCACCGCCGGGAATCGAGATCACGAGCTGGGCGGAGCGACCCGGCATCGAGCACCAGCTCTACGCCGTCTACGCGGAGTCGGAGCCCGACATTCCAGGCGAGGAGCACAACGCGCTGCCGTCCTTCGAGCATTGGCTCGACCACGACATGCGGGGCCTCTCCGACCGCCCGGAGGCGGTGTTCGTCGCCCTCGCCGGGGACGACGTGGTGGGCTACGCGAAGCTCTCCCTCCCGTCCTCGATGTCCCGGGAGGCGTACCACGACCTCACCGCCGTTGCGCGCGCCTGGCGCCGCCGCGGTATCGCCGGCGCCCTGAAGCGGTCGCAGATCGCCTGGGCGAAACGGTGCGGATATGCGCGGCTCGTGACCACGAACGAGGCTCGGAACGAGCCGATCCGCCGGCTCAACGAGGGGCACGGCTACCGCGTCGAGCCGGGCTCGGTCGTGCTGCGAACGACGATCGCCAGCATCGACTAGCCGCCCGACCACCGGAGAGCCCCGGGCCTCGGCGTGCCCGGAGCCGTGGGGAACCGCGACCGGGGGATCGGCGATCTCCCCGATGACGCCCGCCCGGCCACTGGAAGAGTGGTGGTGGAAGGAGGTGAGGCTCGTGACACTCTCGGGGAGGGATGCAGTCGCGACCGTGCTCACGGCGCTCGCGGCACTGACGTACCTGGCGGCGATCCAGTCCTGGGACGTCTGGCTGGTCGGCTCGAGCTACCGCTGGGCCGCCGGCGCGATCCTGGTGCTCGGCCTTGCGACCTGCAGCCTGGGCTCCGTGGCGAGCGACGTCGGCGCGGGCGCGAGGATGGAGCCGACCGCAATGCTCCTCTCGGTCGTCGGCGCCTGTGCGCTCGCGTTCGGGGTCTGGGCGCTCGCGAGTGGGTCGCGCACACCGCTCTCGCTGCTGATCGCGTCGGTCGTCGCGCTGTGGGCGGCGTCGACACTCCGGCATGCGTGGCACGGGACGCACCGGCCGGTGATCGCCTGAGGTGACGGGCGGGGGCTACCACGCGAGCTCGCACAGCCGGGCGAGCTCGTCGAACCCGCGATGCCACGTGTCGGCGGTGCCGACGTCGAGGCCGCAGCCTGCGAGGAGCTGGGCGGGCGGGCCCGTCCCCGTCGCCTCGAGCATCGCCACGTAGTCGCGCGCGAAGCGGGGTGGGTCGTTGCGGCGGACGGAGGCGAGGCACAGGGCCGCGAGGGTCGCGTACGTGTACTGGTAGCCGTAGAAGCGCGCCTGGAAGGGGTGCGGCCAGCTCATGACGCCGAGCGGCTCCGCGAGCGGCCCGCTCACCGCCCGGTCGCGCGCCAGCCAGAGCCGCTCGATCACCGCCGGCGTGAGGGCGGCGCCCTCGCCCCGGGCTCGGCACGCATCCTGCTCGAAGCGGGTCAGCACGGCCGCCTCGTACAGGAGCGACAGGGTGGACTCGAGCGCCTCGCGCATCACCGCCTTCCCGTGCTCGCCGCCGATCGTCGCGGCGAGGCGCTCCGCAACGAGGATCTCCGCCAGCGTCGACGGCACCTCGAAGAACGCGGCCGACGCCGGCTCGACTGCGACCAGCCAGGGGAGCGCCCGCTTCGCGACCTCGTAGTGGACGGCGTGCCCGAGTTCGTGCGCGAGGTCGGCCGCCCCCTTCGCGGAGTCGAGGTAGGTGAGGAACACGTAGGTGCCGCGGTCGACCGGAAGCGGGGCACAGAAGATCGCGCCGCTCTTGCCGCGACGCTGCTCGGCGTCGATGCCGTTCGCGTCGACGACCGCGCGAGCGTGCTTGCCGAGGCCGGGTGAGAGCTCGTCGAGCACCGACTCGCAGGCGTTCACGGCATCGTCCCAGGAGATCGGCGGGACGTCGTCGGTGACGGCGCCGAACCGGTCGCAGGGCTCGATCTGCTCCACTCCGAGCGCGAGCCGCTTGCGCTCGTACCAGTCCTGGAGGACGTCGACGCGCTCCTCGGTCGCAGCGATCACGGCGTCCACCGTGCCGCGGTCGACCTCGTCGATCGCGAGCGTCTCCGCCATCGGGT
This sequence comes from Gaiella sp., assembly GCF_057140465.1. Taxonomy (NCBI): domain Bacteria; kingdom Bacillati; phylum Actinomycetota; class Thermoleophilia; order Gaiellales; family Gaiellaceae; genus Gaiella; species Gaiella sp. The sequence goes on along the minus strand of NZ_DBNHWK010000047.1, from coordinate 53,525 downwards.
CGTCGCGGCCGCGGAGCCGATCCTCGACGAGCCGGTCGGCCACGGCCGCGTCGAGACAGGCGGCCATCACGGGGGCATTGGCGCGGTAGACGGCGTCGAGCGCCTCGGTCGCGCGACGACGAACGCCGCGCTCGGCATGGTGGCGGAGCAGGCGCAGCTCGACCACGCCCACCTCCCGCTCTCCGCCGCCGTCGTCGAACGGGACGGACGCGGCGGTGAGAACGTCCTGTGAGAGCCTTCCCCACGCGATCGACGCACTGGAGCGGCGGGCCGCAAAGGCCGTCTCGGCGGCGGGATCGAGGCGAGCGCCGGCCAGCGCCACCTGATGCTCGACCCAGTGACGGTAGTGGCCGAGCGCCTGGTCGCCCGCGAGCGACGGCCGGTTGCCGACGGCGGCGGCGACCGACCGCAGAGCGTCGCGGGCCGCTGCGAGCGGCGTCTCGCCCTCCGCTGCGAGGTCGAGCGCCTCGGTGTCCCCGAGATCGGCGTGGAGCCGCAGGCCGGCATAGCCGAACGACTCGTCGAGGACGTCCCGGAGCTCCGCCAGCTCGCTCGCCTCGTCGAGCAGCCGCCTGACGCCGGGCGCGTCCAACGAGTCGATCGCGGACGCCTCCGCGGCGAGTCGCTCGGATCGCGCGACGAGGTCGGCGTGCGCGGCCCGCGCCGCCGCGGCGTCCGCGAAGACGCGGCGGAGCTCCCACCGCACCCCCTCCGCCGACGACCCGTTCCGCTCGGACACGTCCGGCACTACCGTCGCCGTCGCAGTGCCCGTTCCATCTGCCGCGTGGCGTCCCGCTCGGCGATCACGCGGCGCTTGTCGAGCTTCTCGCGTCCCCGGGCGACGGCCAGCTCGACCTTCACACGGCCGTCCTTGAAGTAGATCCGGGTCGGGATCAGCGTCAGCCCCTTCTCGCGCACCTTCCCGTGCAGCGAGTCGATCTCGCGCCGGTGCAGGAGCAGCTTGCGATCGCGCTCGGGCCGATGGGCGCCGACGGTGCCCTGCGCGTACTCGTCGATCGAGGCGCCGACCAGCCACGCCTCGCCGTCGCGGATGTCGGCGTACGCGTGAGCGAGCGTGACCCGACCTTCTCGCAGGGACTTGACCTCGGTCCCCGTGAGCACGACACCCGCCTCGACCCGGTCGAGCAGCTCGTAGTCGAACCGCGCCCGACGATTGTCGGCGATGAGCGTGACGCCCGTCTTCCCACCCTTCGTCGACACGGCAGCGCCGGCGCGCTACGCCGGAGTCGCAGCGAGGCGGGCAGCGAGCGTCCGCAGGAGGGCGAGCGCGAACGACGGCTCGCTCTCGAGCAGGTCGAGGAAGTCGTCTCGGGCCAGCCCGAGGCACCGCACCGGCGTCCTCGCGCGGACGCGCGCGATCCGGGACACGTCCGGAGCGATCAGCGCGAGCTCCCCGACGGGCTCTCCGGGACCGAGCTCGATCGGGCCGCCGCGGAGCTCCACGACGACGGTGCCGTCGAGCACGACGAACATCCCCGATCCGATGTCTCCCGGGAGCGCCAGGATCTGTCCCGCGGCCACCTCGAGCTCCGCGGCGTGGTCGTTCACCCGATCGACTCCCGCGTCGCTCAGCCCGGCGAAGAGGGGGATCCCGCGGATCTCGTCGCTGGTCATGTGCCCGGTTCTATCACGCGCGCACCCGACGGCGCCGTGCACCGCCGGGGGCCCGGGCGCGAGCGACGGGACGCTCGCCCGGTCGCCTGCGGGCGGCGCGTCGGAGAGGCCCGGGCTCGTTACCCGCGCGCGCAGCGATCGCAGAGCGGGAACCAGGGCGCGCACGAGCTGCCGCACGAGCGGCAGCGGCCGATCGTGCCGGCACCGACCTCGACCTTCAGCCGCGCCACGACCCGTGCGGCAGCCGCCTCCTCGAGGGCAGCCGCCCTCTCGATCGTCACGCCGCCGACGCCCTCGAACTGGAGCGCGAACCACCGCAGGATGCCCGCCAGCCGCCCGGCCTCCTCGGCCTGCTCGAGAGAGGCATCGCGGAGGCGGGACACGTCGAGAAGCCACTGCAGGACGGGGCGCTGCGACCTGTCACCGGCGACGGCGAGCGCGAGGATGCCGAGGATCTCCGCCGCGTCCTCGTCGATCGGCGCGTTGACGAGCGTCCAGGTGTCGGCGAGGGAGAGCCTGCGACCGCGTCCGGCGAGGTGCCGCTGGACGACGGCGAGGCGGCCACGGATCGGCGCGAGCGACTCGACTGCGAGCCAGCTCTCGTGAGCCCACTGCCTCGTTGCGACACGATGCCAGGCGGCCAGCGCCGCGTCGAGGTCACGCGGGTCGTCGACGTTGAGGTCGGCGAGCCGAGGGCCGATGCGGGCCTCGTCGACGACCCGGTAGGCATGGTGCCCGTGTGGGAGGAGCACGTGGGGCTCGAGCGCTCCCCGCACGAGCTCGGGGTCGGCCTTCGCCCACCCGAGGCCGACGAGCACGCCGACGTGACCGCGCTCCACGAGGCCGAAGCGCCCGGCGCGGCCGGCGATCTGGGCGAGCTCCCACGGCTCCAGGTCGCGTCGTTGCTCGCCGTCGAACTTCGTCGTCTCGGCGAAGAGCACCGTCTCGCAGGGCAGGTTGACGCCGTGACCGAGGACGTCGGTGGCGACGCAGACGTCGGCCTGGCGGTGCAGGAAGCGGTCGATCTCCTCCCGCCGTGAGGCGAGCGGCATCGCGCCGTACAGGACGGCGACGCGGTCGGGATGCAGACGGTGCACCTCCCCCGCGAGCGCGAGCACGGCCTTGCGGCTGAACGCGACGACGACCGTGCCCGGCTCGAGCGCGCGGAGTGCGCGCTCGCCGACCCACTCGAGCGGCAGCTTGCGCTCGAAGATCCGGAGCTCGATCCCCGGGAATGCGCGCTCCACGAGGGGGAGGGCATCGAGAGCGCCCAGGATCCGGAGGTGGCGGTACTCACCCGAGAGCATGAGCCGGGTCCACGCCGCGCCGCGCTCCTCGTCGTCCGCCCACTGCACCTCGTCGAGTACCAGCACCTCGCCGGCGGACGGTGCCATCTCGACCGTGCAGCACAGGATCGGCGCACGCTCGTTGACCCGCTCCTCGCCGGTGACGAGGCCGACGCGTTCGGCTCCGAGCTCTCCCGCCAGGCGGCGGTGCGCCTCCTGCGCGAGCATGCGCAGCGGCCCGGCGTAGACGCCCCGACCCGTCTCGGCGAGGAAGCGCAACGCCTCGTACGTCTTCCCCGAGTTCGTCGGGCCGAGATGGGCGACGATCGACTCGGGCTCGCTGCGCCGCGTCGGCAGGCGGATCTCGATCCGACGCTCCGCGCGCTTCACCGCGGCGCGACGGTACGCGTCCCCCGCACGCGCGTGTCGCTGCGCGCGGCTCGGCCGCTTCGGCGGCCGGCGCGATCCTCTCCGCCTTCCGGGCACCGCCGAACGCTACCCGCGTCCCGGACGGCCGACGGCCTCACGTTGCCCGCCGGCAACGCCGACGGCGCGGGCCGCGCCCCCCGACCTCTCCGCACCCGTCACCGCGCCGCCGTCAGACGCGGAGGTAGCGCCGCAGCGTGATTCCGGAGCCGAGGGCACCGACGGCCAGCCCGACGCCGACCAGGATGAGCGCGGTGAGGGTGAACCCGAGGGCGCGGACGTCGTCGGACGTGTCGATGTGTCCGAGGATCGCGGGCAGCGCGATCTCCTTCCCGAGCAGGAGGAGGACGACCGCCGCAGCCGCCCCGACGGCGCCGCACAGCAACCCTTCGAGCATGAATGGACCGCGGACGAACCAGTTCGTCGCCCCGACGAGCTTCATCACCTCGATCTCCCTGCGCCGGGAGAAGATCGAGAGCCGGATCGTGTTCGCGATCAGCAGGACCGACGCTGCGAGCAGGACGAGGACGGCGACGAGGAACACGGCCTCGATCACGCGGGCGACCTGGAGGATCCGCTTCGACGTCTGCTGGCCGTCCTTGATGCGCTCGACACCTACGAACTTCTGCGCGCGGAGGTCGGTGGCGATCGCCTTCACCTCCTCGGCGCGCCTCGGCGCGATCTCGTACGAGGCGGGAAGGGGGTTCGACGGCAGGTTCGCCGTGAGCTCGGGGTACTTCTTCTGCATCTGCTTGAGCGCGTCCGCCTTCGAGACGAAGCGGAACTCCCTCACGCGCTGGTCCTTCTCGAGGTAGACGCGGACTGCGTTCACCTGCTTCGGCTTCACCTCCTCGACGAAGAAGACCTTCACCTCGAGCTGGCTCTTCACGTGATCCGACCACGAGACGACCCAGGTGCCGAGCGCGATCAGCAGCCCGAGGAGGAACATGCCGATGAGGACGGTCATCGTCGCCGCGAACGACGTCGAGAGGTTGGCGCGCATCGACCGCACGGCCTCCGCGATGACGAGGCGGAACCGCGTCATCCGGTCTCGTATCCTCCGCGGCGCTCGTCCCGCACGATGCGGCCGCCGTCGAGGGCGATCACGCGCTTGCGCATCTTGTCGACCATCTCGCGGTCGTGGGTGACCATCAGGATCGTCGTCCCGGCCGTGTTGATCCGGTGCAGCAGCTGCATGATCCCCACCGAGGTGTCGGGATCGAGGTTCCCGGTCGGCTCGTCGCAGATCAGGAGCGGCGGGTGGTTGACGACGGCGCGCGCGATCGAGACGCGCTGCTGCTCGCCCCCGGAGAGCTCGTCCGGCTTCGAGCCCATCTTGTGGGCGAGCCCGACGAGGTTGAGCACCTCCGGGACCTTTTTGCGGACGGCGCCGGTCGGCTCACCCTGGACGCGGAGCGCGTAGGCGACGTTCTCGTATGCGCTCCGGTCGCGGAGGAGCTTGAAGTCCTGGAAGACGCACCCGACGTTCCGACGCAGGAGCGAGACCTTCGACCGCTTGAGCCGCCCGAGGTCGCGTCCCCCGACGATGATCCTCCCGCGCGTGGGCTCGAGCTCCTTCAGGAGCAGGCGGATGATCGTCGACTTCCCCGACCCGGACGGCCCGACGACGAAGACGAACTCGCCCTTGTCGATCACGAACGACACGCCGGCGAGCGCCGTCACGTCGGGCTCGTAGACCTTCCGCACGTCCTCGAAGACGATCATCGATGCGCCGCTGGAGCGGCCGGGATCGTCCGCGCCGTCGCCGCGCGGCTCCGCGAGAGCCGTCGCGCCGGCGACCCCGTGTGTCGTGGTGTCCGTCTGGAGAGACTCGTCTTGCACCGGATGGAAGAAGTCAGGCGGCCCCGTGGCCGCTCCGGTTTCCGATTCGCTCCAGTGTAGCCGAGTCCTCCCGGACGACTTCCCAGCGGGCCGTGCGGCCCGCCGCTCCCGCCGCCTACGTCTTGCCGGCGGCCCGCGCGAGCAGGTAGGCGTGGACGAACTCGTCGAGTGCTCCGTCGAGCACGCCCTGGGCGTTCCCGACCTCGACGTCCGTCCGGTGATCCTTGACGAGCTGGTAGGGGTGGAGCACGTACGAGCGGATCTGGCTCCCGAAGCCGACGTCCTGCTTGGCGCCGCGCTCCCGGGCGAGTGTCGCCTCGCGTTCCTCCTCTGCGAGCTCGGCCAGCCGGCTGCGGAGGATCCGCATCGCCGTCGCCTTGTTCGAGGTCTGCGAGCGCTCGTTCTGGCACTGCACCACGATCCCGGTCGGGAGGTGCGTGATCCGCACCGCGGAGTCGGTCTTGTTCACGTGCTGGCCGCCGGCCCCGGACGCCCGGTACGTGTCGACGCGGAGGTCGCTCTCGTCGACCTCGACCTCCGCCGCCTCGCCGAGCAGCGGCGCGGCGACGACCTGCGCGAACGCCGTGTGCCGGCGGTGGGCGGCGTCGAACGGGGAGAGCCGGACGAGCCGGTGGACGCCGCGCTCGGCCTTGAAGAGCCCGTAGGCGTTCTCGCCCTTCACCGTGAACGTCGCGGACTTGAGGCCCGCCTCCTCGCCGGGGCTGGCCTCGACGAGCTCGGTGTCGAAGCCCCGGACGTCGGCCCAGCGCAGGTACATCCGGAGGAGCATCTCCGACCAGTCCTGCGCGTCGGTGCCACCGGTTCCGGCGGTGATCGAGACGACGGCGTCGCCGGCGTCGTACTCGCCGGTGAACAGGGCCTCCTCCTCGAGCCGATCGAGCTCTGCACGCACGGGATCGAGCTGCTCGGCGACCTCGTCCTCGAGCGTCGGGTCGAGCTCGAAGAGCTCGGCCGCGTCCGACACCTCGCGCCGCAGTCGCTCCCAGCGATCCAGCGTCCGCGTCACCCGGGCGTGCTCGCGCGAGATCGTCGCCGCCCCGGCCTGATCGTCCCAGAACCCCGGCGCGCCCATCGCCGCTTCGAGCTCGGCCACCCGTGCGGTCAGCGCTACGGGGTCAAAGGTAGTCACGGACCCAGGCGAGCCGGGCCCCGAGCTCCTCGAGCTGCTCCGCGACGGATGCGTGGACGGCGTCGGTCATCGTGCCGATCGTATCGGCAGCGTCGGGCGCGCACCGGGGCGACGACGGCGGGCGCGTCCGTGGACGCAGCGAGCGGGTCGGCCTAGGGGGCCGGGAGCTCCAGCGACACCACGCATCGACGCTCGCCGCCGCCGACGACGAACCCGGCCTGCTCGTACAGGAGCACCGGGCCCGTCCACATCTCGGTGGGATCGTCGGCGACACGTCGCGGGTACGCCTCCAGCCGGGCGGCGCCGGCGGCCCGCGCGTGGTCGATCGCCCCGTCGAGGAGGGCACGGGCGACGCCTCTCCGCCGCCACGGCGGGGCCACGAGGAGGCAGGTGACGGCCCACACGCGGGCATCGGGCTCGAGCTCGAGCTCGCGGACGAGCTTCGCGAGGCGATCGCGTGGCCCGACCTGGCACCAGCCGATCGGTTCGCGCCCGGCATAGGCGAGGAGCCCGTCGTACACACCGGCGTCGCAGAGCGCTTCGCGGAGGCCGGCGTTCTCCTCGGCCGAGCGCAGCCCCCACCCCTCCCAGGTCGGCACCCACCAGGCGACGCATCGGCACCAGCCGGCCCCGTTGGCGGACGAGTGCAGCCGGCGGAAGTCGTCGCGCCGATCCGGGCCGAAGGCCTCGACGCTGACGACGCCCTCACGATCGGATGACGGTCCGGTCACGTCCCCGCACAGCATCCCGCACGATCAGGAGGGCGGCCAGCCAGACGACGCCGAGGCACCAGCCGGCGACCACGTCGCTGACGTAGTGCACGTTGAGGACGACCCGGCTCGCTCCCACTCCGAGGGCGACCGCCGCCGCCGCGGCCCAGGCGACACCCCGGCGCCGCGGCCAACGCTCTGCCACGAGCGCCGCGACGATGCCCGCGGTGACGGCCGCACCGGATGCGTGCCCGCTCGGGAAGGACGCCGACGACGGGAGCGGGATCGGGCTCCCCTCCTCCGGCCGAGGGCGGTCGTAGCCCGCCTTCGTCAACGCCGTGAGCACCTGGATCCCCGAGACGCCCACCGCGACCCAGGCCGCGTCCCACAGGCGCCCACCGAGCGCCAGCCCGCCGACGAGCAGGACGGAGGTGGCCGTGATGCCGATCCACCCGCCGAGCCAGCTGAACGGCCGGGCGAGCCACTCGGCCCACCCGGGCATCTCGCCGGCCACCCACTCGGCGACCTCCCGGTCGACGTCGACGATCGCCCACCCCCTGGTGACGGCCGCCGCGAGCACCGCGAAGCCGACGAGCGCGGCAGCCGCGACGAGCACGAGCACGAGGCGTTGCCGACCCATGGGGCAACTATGCAGGGACGGCCGCCGTCAGGTGGAGTCGTCGCCGCGCCGCGGCGCCGGAACGTCGCTCAGGCGCCGTGACAGCGCTTGTACTTCTTGCCCGAGCCGCACCAGCAGGGATCGTTGCGCCCGATGTCGCGGTGCTCGTTCACGACCTGCTGCTGGGCCGGCGCAGGCGCCGCGGCGAGGGCGGTCGCCCCGGCGGCCCCCATCCCGGCGCCGACACCCGCTGCGGCGATCACGTCCGCCCCGGCTGCGGTCTCGTGCTCGTAGGCGAGCTGCTTGGGGGCCTCCACGGGCTGGAGCTGCTCCGCCTCTTCGGGCTGCAGCTGCACGTGGAAGAGCGTCGTCACGACCTCTTCGCGCACGGTTCGCCCGAGCACCTCGAACATCGCGTGCCCTTCGCCGCGGTACTCGACGAGCGGGTCCTTCTGCGCCATCGCCCGCAGGTGGACGCCTTCGCGCAGGTAGTCCATCGCCTCGAGGTGCTCGCGCCAGCGGGCGTCGACGACCTGGAGGATCACGAACCGCTCGATCTCGCGCAGCAGCTCGGGGCTGAACTCTTGCTCGCGCTCGGCATAGGTGTCGAGGGCGTCCTCGACGAACTCCTCGGTGAGCGCCTCGCGGGCCAGCTCGACCTCTTCCCGGAGCTCGTCGACGGTGATGTCGGAGCCGTAGAGCGAGGTCATCTGCGCCACGAGCCCGGGAATGTCCCACTCGCCGAGCTCCTCGGACTCGGTGAAGTGCGACACGGTCGCCGACACCACCTCTTCGATCCACTCGCGGATCTCGCCGGAGAGGTCGTCACCCTCGAGCACGCGCCGGCGCTGCTCGTAGATGACCATCCGCTGCGTGTTCATGACGTCGTCGTACTTGAGGACGTTCTTGCGCATCACGAAGTTCTGCTCCTCGACCTTCTTCTGCGCGTTCTCGATCTGCCGCGAGAGGATCGAGGCCTCCATGGGCTGGTCCTCCGGGATCTTGAACCGGTTCATGATCCCTTGGATCCGGTCGCCGGCGAAGAGGCGCACGAGGTCGTCCTGGGCGGAGAGGTAGAACCGCGTCGCCCCGGGGTCTCCCTGGCGGCCCGAGCGTCCACGCAGCTGGTTGTCGATCCGTCGTGACTCGTGTCGCTCCGTGCCGAGCACGTAGAGCCCGCCGGCCTCCACCACGCCGTCACCGAGCTTGATGTCGACGCCGCGACCGGCCATGTTCGTCGCGATCGTGACGGCGCCCGCCTCACCGGCGTGCTGGATGATCTCGGCCTCGCGCTCGTGCTCCTTCGCGTTCAGGACGTTGTGCGGGACGCCCTGACGCGTCAGCAGCTCCGAGAGGTACTCGGACGTCTCGACCGCGATCGTGCCGACGAGCACCGGCTGCCCGTGCTCGTGCCGCTCGACGATGTCGTCGATCACCGCGTGCCACTTCGCGTCCCGTGTCTTGAAGATCAGGTCGTTGCGATCGTCGCGGGCGACCGCGACGTTCGTCGGGATCTCGACGACGTGCAGCCCGTAGATCTCGACGAACTCCTTCTCCTCGGTCTTCGCCGTTCCGGTCATGCCCGCGAGCTTTTCGTAGAGCCGGAAGTAGTTCTGGAGCGTGATCGTCGCGAGCGTGACGTTCTCCTCGCGGATCCGCACACCCTCCTTCGCCTCGACCGCCTGGTGCAGCCCCTCGCTCCAGCGGCGCCCCTCCATGATCCGGCCGGTGAACTCGTCCACGATCTTCACCTCGCCGTCCTGTACGACGTAGTCGACGTCGCGCTTGTACAGCGACTGCGCCTTGAGCGCCTGGATCAGGTGGTTCACGAGCTGCACGTTGCGCGGGTCGTAGAGGTTGTCGATCCGGAGCGCACGCTCGACGACGTCGATCGCCGACTGCGCCGGCGACACCGTCTTGAACTTCTCGTCGTAGAGGTAGTCGGCGCCGGAGAGCTCCGTCTCGTCCTCGCCCTTCGCGCTCTTGCGGGTGAGCGGCGCGCCGGTCAGCTCCTTGACGACGCGCGCGAAGTCGTAGTACGTCTTGGCGGCCGTCTCCGGCTCGCCGGAGATGATCAGCGGCGTCCGTGCCTCGTCGATGAGGATCGAGTCGACCTCGTCGACGATCGCATACACGTGCCTGCGTTGCACGACGCCGTCGAGCGAGACCGCCATGTTGTCGCGCAGGTAGTCGAAGCCGAACTCGGAGTTCGTCCCGTGGGTGATGTCCGCTCCGTAGGCGACGCGCCGCTCCGCGAACGGCATCATGTTCTGGATCGAGCCGACGGTCGCTCCGAGCCGGTCGTAGACGCCGCGGTTCCACTCCGCGTCTCGCTTCGCCAGGTAGTCGTTGACGGTGACGAGGTGGACGTTGTCGCCGGTGAGGGCGTTCAGGTAGAGCGGCAGGCTCGCGACGAAGGTCTTGCCCTCGCCCGTCTTCATCTCCGCGATGTCGCCCTCGTGGAGGACGATGCCGCCCATCAGCTGCACGTCGAAGAGCCGCTGACCGGACTCTCGCCTGCGCGCCTCCCGGACGGCGGCGAACGCCTCGAAGAGCAGCTCCTCGAGCGACTCGCCGTTCTCGTGGCGTTGGCGGAACTCGGCGGTCTTCGCCCTGAGGTCGGCGTCACCGAGGCCCTCGAAGTCCGGCTCGAGCGACGTGATGTACGCCGCCTGCTCCGCAAGCCGCTTGACACGTCGCCCTTCCCCAAGACGAAGGACCTTCTCGAACCGTCCGAAGTTCTGCGTTGGCATCTGGGAGAGGGTAGCGGCTGGCCTCGCAGGAACGGCAGCCGTCTCACGGCTTCACCCAACCCTAACGACGCCCGGGGCACACAGTGTCTGACCGGATGGTGTTCGCCGCCGACCGCGCCCCTCCGCGACCGGCACCCTCCCCGCCGGGCGGCCGGGCGCGCCCGGCCGCCCGTCGGATGCGCTCACTGCCTCGAGGCGGCGTGTCGTGCACCCCGCGCGGATCACCCACCTGCTCTCCGGATCGTCACCGCCTGGCGACGAGCACGCGTCTGCGCTCGCTCGCGCGAACGCTGATCGCCTCGAGGCGATCACCCTCGGAGCTCGAGGCCGATCGGCGCGCGCGAATCGCCGAGATCGCCGCGGAGCTCGAGGTGGCGGCGGGAGACGCCGTCGTCCGGGAGGGAGACCTCGGGTGCCGCGCTCCTCGCGGTCGTCGAGCGGCGCGCGACCGAGACGCTCGACGCCGGCTGACCCGTCCGGCCGCACTCAGAGCGGTGCGACGTCGACCTCCCAGCGGTCGCCCACGATCCGGTGCGCGGTGACGACGAACGCCGGGAAGCGCCGCCGCCCGATCGCCTCGAGCTCCTCGACGGCGACCACCGCCGTGCGCACACCGTCGACCCGGACGACGCGCTCCACCCCGTCCCAGACGATTTCGACCTCGTCGGCACCGGGATCCGTCGACAGCTGGACGACGTGGAGCCGTCGCGCGGCGACGCCCCACCGTCCGTCGCCGCCGTGTACCACCCACGCGCGGTACGGCGGCGGCGTGCGCAGCTCGGCGACGAGCGCCGCGGGGTCGACCGCGGACGAACCCTCCTCGACGACGACCTGATCCGGGCCGAGCACGACGAGATGGGCCTCCGCTCCCGGCTCGGTCGGGCCCGGGACCGTGATCACCTCGTCCCACTCGCGCTGCCGATGCATCCCGTGGATCCCGACCTCGCCCCAGTGCGGGCCGGGATCGTGTGGGAGCCGGCCGCTCAGGACGACGGCTCCTCCTCCGCCGGCACGGGGAGCTCGGCCGCGGCCTCCGCCGGGCGACGGCGCCGCTCGAGCACGCGCTTGTCGCGGTACCGGCCGACCTGGCGCTCGAGCTTGTCCACGAGCACGTCCGTCGCGGCCTCGTAGGTGGTGGCCGCCTCGCGCCCGTGGAGTGTCGGGCCCTTCGTGTAGATGGTGGCCTCGACGACGTGGTCGTCGACGATCTTCGGGTTCGCCTCCCGGTCGAGCACGACCTCGATCAGCGTCGCGTCGTGGATCCGCCGTTCGAGCTTCGCGAGCTTGCGCTCGACGTAGCTGCGCACCGAGTCGCTCACCGACCCGTGCCGCACGGTCACCTGCAGACGCATCGTTGCCTCCTTTGCCGGACTCTTCCTCGACTCTACCCGGAGCGCAACGTCCTCGCGAAGCACACGACCTCGACGCGCTGCGCACCGGCTCGACGGAGCGCGGAGGCGCACGAGGAGGCGGTGGCCCCGGTCGTGTAGACGTCGTCGACGAGGCACACGGCGGCCGGCACGGGCCCCGTCGCCGCGAACGCCCCGCGGACGTTCGCCCTCCGCTCCTCGGCCGATCTCCCCGTCTGGCGGTCGACCCGTCGCGTGCGCCGGAGCAGCCGGGCGACCGGGACGCCCCACGGGACGGCAAGGCGCGCTGCCAGCATCTCGGCCGGCGCATGCCCTCTCGCTCGGCGGCGCTCCGGGTCGGACGGGACGGCCGCGAGCACGTCGGCCACGGGACGCCCGACGACGTCGGCGACGATCGCTGCGGCGACCGCGGCGAGGTCGCGACGGCCTCCGTCCTTCCAGACCCGGACGAGCCGCCGGGCGACCTCGTCGTAGACCACGGCCGCCCGGGCCGTCGCGAACGGGAGCCGGCGTCCCGCGCACTCGACGCAGCGGCGCACGGGCCAGGGGCCGGGGGCGCCACAGCGGGCGCAGACCGGGGGACGAAGCGGGACGAGCCGATGACGGCAGCGGCCGCAGAGGGGTGCCCCGGGCATGTCGCAGACGGCGCAGTGCTGCGGGAAGAGGAGCCACCACGGCGCCATGTCGACGAGCCTAGGCGGGCGAGTGTGACCTCACCGTGCCGGAATCGGGCCGCCTTCCACCCCTAGTCGTCGTCCTCGTCGGGCCGCTCGTCGTCGCGGCCGCCGCCGCCGTGGTCGTCGTCTTCGACGGTCGTCGTCTCGGTCGAGGGCAGGGGCGTCGTCGTCTCCGTCGTCACTCGACCCGGGACGGACGCGACCGGGCGCAGCCGACCGACCGGATCGTCGGCTGGCACGCCGCCGATCGTCGACAGCAGCAGGAGCGCGACGGCGGAGCCGACGGCGGCGAGTGCCGTCAGGGCCACTGCGAAGGCGATCACGCGACCGAGCTGCACGCCGGAAGCCTAGGCGGTGTCGGCAGCGGGCCGGTGCACGGTGCGCGGCGCCCGCGCCGCGCGGGGCCTGCGGCCGAGCGCACGCCACGCCGTCGCCATCGTGATCGAGCCGGCTGCGCCGGCGTAGATCGCGATCGCCCACGGGCGCCCGGAGTCGGATCCCGCCAGCAGGCCGTGCGCGGAGGCGAGCACGAACGCCCCGTAGGAGAGCCAGTGCACGGCGCGCCAGGCCTTGACGCCGATCCACGGCCGGGCCCAGAAGGAGGCCGCGACGACGGCCATCAGCTCGCCGGCCACGACCCCGACACCGACCCACCACGACCGGTAGTCGACGAGGCCGGGGACGAGCAGCGCGAGCGGGGTCACCTTCACGGTCGCGTCGAGCACGAGCGCGACGCCGTGGAGGCCGATCGCACCGAGACCGGCGAGCGCGAGCACGCGGTGGACGTCGGTGATCGACGACGCCTTGACCGCACGGCCGAGCATCCTGCCCTTCAACGTCAGGCCCGCGAGCATCGACGCCGTCAGGAGGAGGTACGCCGTCAGCCCGGCGGTGCGGGCGAGGATCCAGAACGTCGGGTCGCTCCTCACGCCAGGCCACCGCCCACGATCACGCGACCGTCCTCGAGCACGAGGACGGTCGGCGCGTCCACGGGCGCGCCGAGGAAGGCCGCCTTCGCGAGCACCTCGGCCTCGACCGCCGTCGCCGCGACGACCGTCGCCCTGAGTGTCTCGGTGATGGACGGCCGCCCGGTCCGGGGATCGATCAGGTGGTGCGCCGCGATCGACCCCGCCTGCCAGGCCCGCCGGTCGCGCCCGGACGTCGCGACGGCGGCGTCCGCGAGCTCGAGCGTCGGGCCGTCCTCGACCGCGACGGCCCATCGGCCACGCACACGGATGTCACCCCCGGCGTCGACCAGGCACGGCCCGACCGCGGCCAGGACGTCGCAGGCGTTGTCGACGGCGTACCCCTTCGCGATCCCACCGAGGTCGATGCGTGCCCCCGGCTCGAGGACGACCCGGTCGCCGTCGAGCTCGACGCCGCCTCCGACCCGAGCGGGCGGCCGCTCCTCGGTCGCCTCGATCTCCTCGAAGGTGCGGTCGTACCCGGCGGCGACGACGGCATCGTGGACCGTCGGGTCGAAGAGGCCGTCCGTCCGCTCGCGGGCGTCGAGCGCGAGACGCACGAGCTCGGCGAGCACCGGCGAGACCCATGCCGCGCCGCTGGCGTTGAGTCGTGAGAGCTCCGACGTGTGGTCGAAGCGCGAGCACGTCCGCTCGATGCCGCCGAACACGCCGACGGCGCGCCCGAGCGCCGCGTCGACGTCTGGCCCCGGGGGCGCGTCGACGCGCAGCTCGACGGTCGTCCCCATCGCCCGAAACGTCCTCGTGACCATCACGAGCTCCGTGTCGTGGCGACGGGTGGCAGCGGGACGATGCGGACCTGCGGCTGCGCGACGGCGGCCGGGCGGTTGGGACGGTTGCCCGCGGCCTCGACCGCGGCCCGGAAGCGGGCCCAGCGCGCCGCGTGACGCTGCTCCGCGAGCGCCGCCCGCTGCCGGACGAGCGCCTCGCGCCGGTCGAGCGCCGCCAGCGCCTGGCTCCGCCCGCCGGACGCCCACGGGCTCGCGGCGATCACGGCCCACAGCACGAGGAAGACGAGGAGCGTGCCGGCGGTGACGTAGGCGCGGCCGAGGCTAGTCGTCCCACTCATGGTGGTCCTCGCTCACGTGCTCCGACTCGTCGTCGTCGTCGTGCTCGACGACGGGGATCGCCCGGTCGGCGACGCGGACGGTCACGGCCGGTGGCTGCTCCGCGGGGGTCGGAGCCGGCGCGGCGACGACGTCGGGCGGGACGCTGGCGTCGAGTCGCGCGATCGCCGCCTCGGCGCGGTCGAGTGCGGTTGCGCGCTGCTCGATGCGCGCCTCGTCCGGCGAGGAGGCCTGCTCGCCGAGGGCGACGGTTCGCGAGAGCGCGACGACGCCCGCGATCGTCGCCGCGCCGGTCATCAGGCTCACTGCAAGTGCATGTGGTCGCGTCATCTTCGGTCCCTCCGGTCGTCGCGTCGTCTCCGACGGTACGGACGGCCGGGAAAGACCGGGGCAAAGCGACGGCAAAGCTTCGACAGCGCTCGGCAACGGCTCGTCCGGGCCGGCGCTCGGGGCCGTACGATGCCCTCGATGCGAGTGCTCGTCGTCGAGGACGAGGATGTGATCGCGGAGCCCCTGGTCGAGGGGCTCGAGCGCGAAGGCTGGGACGTGACCCGCGTCGCGACCGGCGCCGCGGCGCTCGAGCGCGCCGACTCCGCCGACATCGTCCTGCTCGATGTCCGGCTGCCGGACGTCGACGGGCTGACCGTCTGCCGTGAGCTCCGGACACGGTCGCGCGTGCCCGTGATCATGGTCACGGCACGCGGTGAGGAGGTCGATCGGGTCGTCGGCCTCGAGCTCGGCGCAGACGACTACGTCGTGAAGCCGTTCGGGCTGCGCGAGCTCGTCGCACGGATGCGTGCGGTGCTCCGGCGCGTCGGTGAGGAGAGCTCGGACGCCGTCGACGCGCTGCGGTGCGGGTCGATCGAGATCGACCTGCGGGCACGCCGGGTGACCGTCGACGGCCAGCCGGTCGAGCCGGAGCTCACCCCCAAGGAGTACGACGTGCTCGTCGCGCTCGCCGAGGAGGCGGGAACCGTCGTCCCGAAGGAGCGGCTCGTTCGGGAGGTCTGGGGGACGTCGTGGTACGGAGCGGCGAAGACGGTCGACGTCCACGTCGCGTCGCTCCGCCGCAAGCTCGGCGACCCCGAGCTGATCGAGACGATCCGCGGCGTCGGCCTCCGTCTCCGTCCGTGACCGCCCGTCTGCTCGCGACGATGCTCGCGCTCACGTCGGTGCTTCTCGGCGTCCTCGTGGTGCCGCTCGGCATCGAGTCCGCCCGCTCGCAGCGACGTGACCTCCGGGCGAAGGTCGAGCGGGACGCCGCCGCGGTCGCGTCGCTCTCGGAGGACGCACTCGAGGCGGGAACCGGGGCACCGCCGTCCCTCACGGCGCTCGCGAGAAGGTATCTCGGCGAGACCGGCGGGCGCATCGTCGTCGTCGACCGCACCGGCACGTCGATCGTCGATCCGTCGACCTCGATCGGGCGCGACTTCTCGACCCGGCCCGAGATCGCACGTGCACTCGAAGGCGACGTCGCGTCCGGAACCCGGCGCTCCGAGACGCTCGGGGAGAGCCTGCTGTACGTCGCCGTGCCGGTCGCCTCCGGCGGCGTCGTGCGCGGGGCGTCGAGGATCACGTACCCGACCGCGACCGCCGACGAGCGTGTCCGCAACACCTGGCTCGCGCTCGCCGCGATCTCGGGCCTCGCCCTCGCCGTCGCCGCTGCGCTCGCCGTCTGGCTCGCCCGCTGGGCCTCGCGACCGCTCGTGCGGCTCGAGGCGGCCGCCACGGGCGTCGCCGGTGGTGACCTGACCGCCCGCGCACCGGTGGAGGGGCCCCACGAGGTGCAGGCCGTCGCGAGCTCGTTCAACGCGATGGTCGATCGCGTCGACGCGCTGCTCGCGACACAGGCGTCCTTCACCGCGGACGCGTCCCACCAGCTCCGTACGCCCCTCACCGCACTGCGACTGCGGCTGGAGAACCTCGCAGCCCGGGCCGACGTGGAGGGAGCACAGGACATCGAGGCGGCGAGCGCCGAGGTCGAGCGGCTGGCGGAGCTCGTCGACGGACTGCTCGAGCTCTCGCGCACGGAAGGCGCGACGTCGCCCGCGGAGACGCTCGATGCGGGCAACCTCGCCGGTGAGCGTACGACGGCGTGGACGCCGCTCGCCGACGAGCGCGAGATCGCCCTCCAC
The DNA here is from genome assembly GCF_057140465.1 of Gaiella sp. Lineage (NCBI taxonomy): Bacteria > Bacillati > Actinomycetota > Thermoleophilia > Gaiellales > Gaiellaceae > Gaiella > Gaiella sp. The sequence goes on along the minus strand of NZ_DBNHWK010000047.1, from coordinate 36,872 downwards.
GTGGACGCCGCCGGCACGGTGGCGATCCGCGTCGGACGCGCCCGACTCGAACAGATCCTCGACAACCTCCTCTCGAACGCCTTCGAGGCGACGAGCGCCGGCGGCTCGGTGTCGGTCCGGGTGCGACGGGCCGGTCGCGGTGTCGAGATCCGCGTGCGCGACGACGGGCCGGGCCTCTCCGACGAGGAGAAGCTCCGTGCGTTCGACCGGTTCTGGCGGGGACGGGAGTCGCCGGGCTCGGGCCTCGGCCTGGCGATCGCCCGGCGCCTCGCCGAGACGGACGGAGGCACGCTGGCGCTCGAAGACGCTCCCGGACGGGGCGTCGACGCGGTCGTGCGATACCCGGCCGCGTAGCCCGGCGCGGATCGGGGCGCTCTCCTCCTCGAGCGCCCGGACGATCGCTCAGCCGTCGAGCGGCGACGCGGCGAGCATCTCCTCGAGCAACGGCTGCGAGCGGTCGAGGTCGTCCGGCGTCTTGATCGGGAAGAAGCGACCACGCGGCCCCGTACGCGGCACCTCGAGGAAGGTCGTCGGGACGAACGACGAGAGCTCGTGGTACAGCCGCTCGAGCTGGACGGCGGTCCGGCCCTCGACGTCCTTCTCGACGTACAGCCACGTCAACGCGTACGCCTCGTCGAAGACGGCGAGGTCGAACGTGGCCGTGTTCGTGTTGAAGACGTCGATACGGCCCTGGTCGAAGGTCGCCGGAAACCGTGGGCCCTCCAGGAGCATCAGGCGACCGCCCACGCGGGCGGGCGCACCGCCCATGTCGCCCTCCTTGCGCGCCACCTCGGACGTCATCGCAGCGCCCGCGACCAGGTGCGCGCCGATCACATCGGGATCGAGCCTGGCGCCGAGGTTGTCGACGTTCGAGACGATCACGACGGCGACGCCGCGGTCGCGCAACGACGCGACCGCGCCCTGGGCGCCGAGCGCCTCGACGAGGTCGCCGTGCCCCGGGGCGTACGGCGACGGCAGCCCGTCGTCCGTGCGGAAGAGCGATCCATCCGGCTCGAGACGCAGCGAGACGGACTGCGAGAACCAGATCGGCTCGGGAACGTCGAGGCCGTGCACGTGCTCCCGCGTCTGCTCGTCGGTGGAGAAGCTCGTCATCACCGCGGTCGGGATCTCGACGCCGAGCTCGGCGCCCAGGCGGGCGGTCTCGCCGAGCTTCCACGAGAGGAAGCTCCGGCCACGGTGCGCCTCGACGACGCCCTTCACGACGCCGCCGAAGCGCGTCGCCATCCCTCCCGCGAGCACGACCGACGCGACGCGACCCGAGCGCAGCGCTTCCAGGCCTACGGCCCGTGCCTCCTCGTGCGCCCGCGTGCCCGGCTCGGCGAGCCGGACGACGTCTCCCTCGCCCGGCGGCTCGACGACGCCCGGCACGACGTTGGATGCCGGGGAGAGCTCGCCGGAGGCGACACGCGCGCGGAGCTCCTCGAAGCCCGCTGCGTCGAAGCCGTAGCGCTCGAGCAGTGCCCGCGTGGCCGGGTCGAGGTCGTCGAGCACGCTCATGGCCGGGCGCGCGAGAGCTGGCGCGGGAGGCTCTCGGTGTACGGTGGACGGTGCACACCCTCTTCCGTGACGATCGCGTGCACGAGCTCGGCGGGGGTGACGTCGAAGGCGGGGTTGACGGCGGGGAACCTGGCCGTGACCTCCGCCGGATCGCGTTCCTCGATCGGGATCCCGTCGCCGGACTCGAGCGACGGGTCGAGCGTCGTCGTCGGCGCGACGACGACGAACGGGACGGCATGTCGGGCGGCGAGCACGCCGAGCGCGTACGTCCCGATCTTGTTCGCCGTGTCCCCGTTGCCCGCGATCCGGTCCGCCCCGGTCACGACGAGGTCGACACGACCGCGCGCCATCAGCGCGCCGGCCGCCGCGTCCACGAGCACCGTGTGGGGGATCCCGAGCTGATCGAGCTCCCACGCCGTGAGACGCGCTCCCTGCAGCAGCGGCCGCGTCTCGTCGACCCAGACGTGCTCGACGAGCCCCTGTTCCCACGCCGCCCGGATCGCGCCGACGGCCGTGCCGTAGCCGCCGGTGGCGAGCGCGCCCGCGTTGCAGTGGGTCAGCACGCGGGCCGCCGTGGGCACGAGCGTCGCCGCGTGCCGCGCCATCCGCCGACAGCGGTCGACTTCGTCGTCGTGGATCCGCGCCGCCCGTGCGGGAGTCGGGTCGGGCCGCATCTCGTCGAGTGCCCATCGCAGGTTCACCGCCGTCGGACGACTCCCGGCGAGCACCGCGTACGCCGCGTCGAGGTCGTCGCCACGACGAGCGGCGAGTGCGAGCCCGTACGCGGCCGCGATGCCGATCGCGGGCGCACCGCGCACCGCGAGCGCATGGATCGCCCGCGCGACGTCCTCCGGTGTCTCGCAGCGCAGCTCGACCTCGGCGTCGGGCAGGCGCCGCTGGTCGAGGACGACGACGGCGTCCCGCTCGAGACGGATGATCCGGTGTGGCTCGAGATCGCCCACGGCATCGCTCCGAGCAGGGCGCCGCCCGTCGTGGGCGGCACCCCTGCGCCCGCTCTCTACGTCCCTTCGTCCCAGCTCGTCAGGTAGCGCTGCTGCTCGTCGGTCAGCCGATCGATCGCGACGCCCATCGTCTCGAGCTTCAGGCGGGCGATCTCGTCGTCGATCTCCGTCGGCACGACGTACACGCGCCGCTCGAGCTCGCCTGCGTGCTGCACCACGTACTCGGCGGACAGCGCCTGGTTCGCGAACGACATGTCCATGACGAGCGCCGGATGGCCTTCGGCGGCCGAGATGTTGACGAGCCGTCCCTCCGCCAGGAGGTACAGGCGGCGCCCGTCGGCCAGCGTGAACTCGTCGACGAACTGCCGGGCCTCCCGCGTCTCGGTCGCGAGCTCGCGGAGCGCCGGAATGTCGATCTCGACGTTGAAGTGGCCGGTGTTCGAGAGGATCGCCCCGTCCTTCATCCGCTCGAGGTGCTCGCGGGCGATCACGTGCTTGTCGCCGGTCGCCGTGCAGAAGATGTCGCCGACCTCGGCGGCACGGGCCATGGGCAGGATCTCGAAGCCGTCCATCAGCGCCTCGAGCGCCCGCATCGGATCGACCTCGGTGACGATCACGTGCGCCCCGAGCCCACGCGCGCGCATCGCGACGCCGCGCCCGACCCACCCGTAGCCGGCGACGACGAACCGCTTGCCGGCGAGCAGGACGTTCGTCGCCCGCACGATGCCGTCGATCGTCGACTGACCGGTCCCGTAGCGGTTGTCGAACAGGTGCTTCGTCCGGGCCTCGTTCACCGCGACCACCGGGAACCCGAGCTTCCCTTCGCGCTCGAGCGCCTTCAGGCGGATCACGCCGGTCGTCGTCTCCTCCGTGCCCGCGATCACGTCGCCGAGCTGCTCGCGCCGGTGGGCGTGCAGCACACCGATGACGTCGGCGCCGTCGTCCATCGTGATGTGCGGCCGGTGGTCGACGGCGGCCTCGATGTGGCGGTAGTAGGTGTCGTTGTCCTCGCCCTTGATCGCATAGACGCTGCACCCGTATTCGTCGACGAGTGCCGCGGCGACGTCGTCCTGGGTCGAGAGCGGGTTCGACGCGCAGAGGACGACGTCCGCGCCGCCCGCCTGCAGGGTGCGCATGAGGTTCGCGGTCTCCGTCGTGACGTGCAGGCATGCCGAGACGCGGTACCCGGCGAGCGGCTGCTCCTGCTGGAACCGCTCACGGATCGCCGCGAGCACCGGCATCTGCCGGTCGGCCCACTCGATGCGACGGACGCCCTCCGCCGCGAGAGCGAGGTCCCTGACGTCGAAGCGCTTGGTCGTAGCCATGGAAAGCCTTCCTGCTCGGTGATGTCGGGGTTCGTGGTTCGCACGCGAGCGTCGCCGACGTTGCCCCGGCGACGGTCGCGGCCGAGTCTACCGGCCGCCCCTGGATGGCCCTACGCGGCGAACCGCACGCCGCCGCCGAGGAGCGAGGGCACCTCACCGGCGGCGACGGGGCGCGAGAACAGGTAGCCCTGCCCGAGCTCGCACCCGAGCTCGCGAAGGCGTTCGCGCTGCTCCTCGTGCTCGATGCCCTCTGCGACGGTCTTCAGGTCGAGGGAGCGGGCCAGCGTCACGATCGCCTCGACGAGGCGGGCGCGGCGCGGGTCGACGACCTCGTCGACGAACTCCTTCGCGATCTTCAGCTCGTCCACCGGGAACCGCTGCAGGTACCCGAGCGACGAGAAGCCGGTGCCGAAGTCGTCGATCGCGATCCGGATGCCGAGCTCCCGGAGCTCGGCGAGGCGCGCGCTCACTCCCTCGACGTCCTCGAGCAGCGTGCTCTCGGTGATCTCGAGCACGAGGTCGGTCGGCTCGACGCCGGTGTCAACGAGGATCCGCAGGACGTCCTCGCGGAAGCTCGGCTGCAGCACCTGGCGCGCCGAGAGGTTGACGTTCGCCGAGAGACGGGCCCGACCGGGGATCGAGACCTGCCAGTGCCGCAGGTCATGACACGCCTGTCTGATGACCCAGCGGCCGATGTCGTTGATCAGCCCGGTCTCCTCGGCGAGGGGGACGAACTCCGCAGGCGAGATCGGCCCGCGCGCCGGGTGCGTCCACCGGAGCAGTGCCTCGAGGGCGACGGTCTCGGCGTCCTGGAGGTCGACGAGCGGCTGGTACACGAGGGTCAGCTCGTCGGCGGCGAAAGCGCGCGCGAGGTCGCTCTTGAGCTCGAGTCGGGTGATCGCAGCCTTGTGCATCTGCGGCTCGAAGAGCTGGTAGCCGTGACCTCCGCGGCGTTTCGCCCAGTACATGGCGACGTCGGCGTTTCGGAGCAGCTCGTCGGGAGTCTGCCCCGGCTGGGCGACGGCGATCCCGATGCTCGATCGGATGTGGACGACGGTCTCCCCGAGCGTGATCGGGCGGGCGAGATCCTCGAGCAGCCGCTCGGCTGCCCGTCCCGCGCCCTCCGCGCCATGCGCATCCTCCAGGAGGAGCGCGAACTCGTCGCCGCCGAGACGTGCAGGCGTGTCCGCGGAGCGCAGTCCGTGTCGCAGGCGCTCTCCGATCTCGACGAGCAGCTCGTCACCGGCCGAGTGGCCGAGGCTGTCGTTGATCGTCTTGAAGTCGTCGATGTCGAGGAAGAGCAGAGTCACGTCGGCGCCCGAGCGCTTCGATCGCTCGAGCGCATGCGCGACGCGGTCGACGAGGAGCACGCGGTTGGGCAGTCCCGTGAGCGCGTCGTGGAACGCCTGGTGCGTGAGCCGGTCCTGCAGCTGACGACGGTCGGTGACGTCGTGCGCCGTGAGGACGATCCCCTTCACCGACGGATCCCCGCGCAGGTCGCTGATCACGCACTCGACCGCCCGCTGGGAGCCGTCCGCGTGCATCAGGTGGAGCTCGGCCTCGAGCACCCCCTGCGGGGCGGCCCCGTCGGCGAGGTGACGGTGGACGTCGGGAAGCTCCGCAGGGTCGAGCAGCGAGGCGAAGCTCGTGCCGACGAGACTCGACGGCTCGTATCCCAACATCGTCCGGACCGAAGGCGTCACGTAGCGAACGACGAGGTCCTGCTCGAGCACGGCGATGATGTCGGTCGAGTTCTGGACGAGCGTGCGGAACCGGGCCTCGCTGCGACGCTCGGCCTGGTCCTCGACGAGCTCGACGCTCTCGAGGGCGAGCGCCGTCTGGGATGCGAGCGTCGCGAGCCCCTGGTGCACGTGCCAGGCGAGCGGCTTCACCCCGGTGACGCGGATCACCCCGCGCAGGCGGTCACGTTGGACGACGGGCGCCACGAACGTCTTCGCCGTCCCGAGGCGTCCGAGCGACCCTCGGCGGCGGATCTCTCCCCGGATCTCGATCGCGATCTCCCCGCCGCCCACGACGACTGCGTCCTCGAGCGCGAGGTCGGGTCGGGCGGAGAGCTCGACGGCGACGAACGCCTCTCGACGTCCACCGCTGAGCTTCTGCGCAGTCTCCAGGGCGACGGCCCGGATCTCGTCACGCGACTGCGCCCCGACGAGGGTCGCAGCGCCCAGCTGGAGGACGTCCGCTCGCGTCACCGACCGCTCGATCGAGACGACGACCGTGCCGAGCCGGGCACTCACGAGCAGCAGCACGAGGATCACGGCTCCGACGGCGACGGACGACAGGCTTCCCGCACCGTGGACCGTTCCGGCGACGACGGTGCCCACGGTCGCGAGGACCGCACACCCGAGCAGGGCGATCCGGCGCCTGATCGGCCACGACTCCGGCTCCTCGACGAGGCGGGTCAGCTGCAGCATCGACGGGTCGAGGGCGGCCCCGGCCCAGAGGAGCGGGACGGCCAGACGGACGACGTCGATCGCGCCGCCTGGCGCATACCAGCCGTCCATGCGCGCGACGACGTAGAGGCCGTCTCCGACGACCAGGAGGCCGACGGCGGCCGCGATGAAGGCGTTCGCCGTGACCGCGAGCCCCGTGGTGACGACGAGACGGACGACCAACCCGATCAGACCGATACCGACGACGACGAACGCCGCCGACACCGCCTTCGCCTCCGGCGAGAGCGCCCCGTCGGAGGCGACGGGCTCGAGGGCGACGGCCCACAAGACCGAGCCGAGCCCGACCGCGACAACCGCTGCGTCGAGGATCGCACCCCAGTCGTGAGCGGGGGTCCGCCGCCGCACGAAGACGACGAGACCGGCTGCGAAGAGCGGATAGGCGGCCAGCCGGAGGAAGTCGGACGCCCACGGATACGTGACGTCGAGCGCCCCGCCCTCCCCCACGAGGAACGACAGCTCGGCGGCGGCGACCAGCCCTATGGCGCAGGCGATGAAGTACCACGGCTTCCGCTCGCGCGTGCGGTTGAGCCTGACTCCGGCGACGACTGCGCCCGCGGCGAGGATCCAGCCGCCGACGAGCCACATGCCCCAGAGACGGTCGTTCCTCTCGATCGCGACGGACGACGCGAGGACGCCGGAGATGCCGAGCAGGATCCAGTGGACTGGACGCATAGAGGGAGATATCGGCGGCAGCGCCGACGAGAATTAGGGCTCGGAGCGCCCGTATCGATCCTCGAGACGCACCACGTCGTCGAGGTGCGGCGTCGAGACCTCGAGGACGAGGGTGTCCTCGATCGCCGTGATCCGATGCACCGTGCCCGGCCGGTAGCGGAAGGCGTCGCCCGGCCCGATCTCGATCGTCTCCCGCTCGCCGTCGAGCGCCCCGAGCTCGAGCGTCGCCCGGCCCTCCCGGACGAGCCAGGACTCGTCCTTGACGCGGTGGAACTGCAGGCTCAGCGCGTGCCCCGCGCGGACGAACAGGAGCTTCCCCACGTACGCCTCCGCCTCGGCCCACACGAGCTCCCAGCCCCAGGGCTTCTCGACGTGCCGCGGCTCGAACCGGTACGCGCTCACGAGAAGCGGACGGCCTCCGCCGGGATCTCGATGCCGGCCCCGACCCGCAACCCGTGGTCGAGCTGGTTGGCGGGACCGATCACCGACTCCGGCCCCACGACGGCGAGGCCCCTCACCGTGCAGTCGGCGCCGACGGACGCGTCCTGGCCGACGATCGACCCGATCACCGACGTCCGCTCCTCGACGATCGTTCGCGCGCCGACGACGGCGTTCTCGACGACCGAGTCCGGGCCGAGCCGCGCACCCGCCCCGATCGCCGCGAGGCTCCCGACTCGTGCGCCCGCGTCGATCACGACGTTCGGCCCGACGACGACCGGTGGGACGAGCCGCGCGCCGGGGTCGACCCGGGCGCTGGGGTCGACGAGCATGTAGTCGCTTCCGAGCTGCTCGCCGAGCTCGGTGCGGAACGAGCGCTCGAGCACGTCTCGATGCGCCTGCAGGTACGTGGACGGCGTCCCGACGTCGAGCCAGTAGCCGGGGAGCGCCAGCCCGAACACCTCTCCACGCTCACAGAGCTGCGGGAACACCTCGCGCTCGATCGAGACGGCACGGCCCTCGGGCACGAGGTCGAGGACGTCCGGCTCGAGGACGTAGAGGCCGGCGTTGATGAGATTCGTGTCGATGTCCTCCGGGCGGGGCTTCTCGAGGAACTGCCGCACGCGTCCGTCGCCGGCGAGGCGGACGAGCCCGTAGCGACTCGGGTCGGCGACCGGCGTGAGCAGGATCGTCGCGCGGGCACCCGTCTCGCGGTGGAAGCGGACGAGCTCGTCGAGGTCCGCCTCGCGCAGGGAGTCGCCGTTGAGCGCGAAGAACGGCCCGTCGAGCCCGGCGGCCGCGTAGCGGATCCCCCCGGCCGTCCCGAGGGGCTCGCCCTCGACCGCGTACGAGAGCGCCAGCTCGCCGTACGCGGATCCGAAGTGCGTCTCGATCTGCGTCGGCAGGTAGCCGCACGACACGATCGCCTTCGTCACACCGTGTCTTCGCAGGTGCTCGAACGTGTACGCGAGGAGCGGCCGATCGACGAGGCTCAGCATGTCCTTGCGCGTCCGCTCGGTGAGCGGACGCAGCCGCGTGCCCTGCCCGCCGACGAGGATGACGGCCGGGAGGCTCAGGCCACGACCTCGCCGTCGTGATCGCGTCCGATGCTCATCCCGCTCCGCGGCCGATGCCCTCGTAGGCGAACCCGGCTGCACGGAGGGCGTCGCGATCGAGCATGTTCCGGCCGTCGACGAACAGCCGTCGGCGCATCGACGCGCCGAGCGCCCCCCAGTCGAGCTCCGCCAGCTCGGGCCACTCCGTCACGAGCACGGCGGCGTCCGCACCCGCGACCGCCGCCGCGACCGTGTCCACGTGCGTGACGCCGTGGAGCTCGTCGGAGGTCGCGACCGGGTCCCAGACCCGGACGTCCGCCCCCTCCGCGAGGAGCCGTCCTGCCAACACGAGGCTCGGGGCCTCGCGGATGTCGTCGGTATTCGGCTTGAACGCGAGACCGAGCAGCGCGATCGTCGTCCCGCGCAACGTCCCGAGGTGGTGCCGGAGCTTGCCCACGACGCGCCGCTTCTGCAGCTCGTTGACCTCGATCACGGCGTTCAGGAGCTGGAAGTGGTACCCGGAGTTCGCCGCCAGCTGCTTCAGCGCGAGCGAGTCCTTGGGGAAGCAGCTCCCGCCGAAGCCGACGCCCGCGCGCAGGAACGCCGGCCCGATGCGGTGGTCGAGGCCGATCCCCTCGGCCACCTTGACGACGTCGGCCCCGGTCGCCTCGCATACGTTCGCGATCTCGTTGATGAACGAGATCCGCGTCATGAGGGCCGCGTTCGCGGCGAGCTTGATCATCTCCGCGGAGGCGACGTCGCTGCGGACGATCGGCGCGTCGATCCCCGCATGGAGCGCTGCGACGAGGTCACCGTCGGCGGCGTCGAACTCGCCGATCACGATCCGGTCGGGGCGCATGAAGTCGCGTACCGCCGTCCCCTCGGCGGTGAACTCGGGGTTCGACACGTAGCCGACGGCGCCCATGCCCCGCGCGTCGAGGCGATCTCTCACCCGCTCGCCGGTGCCCACGGGAACGGTGCTCTTCATCACGACGACCAGACGCTCGCCGACGACCGGGAGCTCGTCCACGACCGTCCACACGGCGCTCAGGTCCGCGTCGCCCGAGTACGTCGACGGAGTGCCCACGGCCACGTAGACGACCTCTGCGCCGTCGACCGCGTCGGCGACCTCCGTCGTGAACCGGAGCCGGTCGCGGTTGCGTGCGAGGAGCTCGTCGAGCCCGGGCTCGTAGATGGGGACCTCGCCGCGCTGGAGCGCCGCGATGCGGTCGGGCAGCACGTCGCGGACCGTCACCCGGTGACCGAGCTCGGCGAAGCATGCGCCGGTGACGAGGCCGACGTAGCCGGCACCGAAGACCGCGATCCGCCGGGGCTCCCCGCTCATGCCGCGTCGGAGGATACGTGGGGCGCTCGGGTCGTCAAACCGCGAACCGAGACCGGCGCTCAGCGCTTGACCGCGCCGACCGGGCGCAGGCCCTTCGCGATCGCGATCATCGTCTCGTTCGAGAGCTTGTCGAGGAGCGTGTTGACGACCCAGTAGCTCGCGTCCTTCGTCCGGAGCACGACCATGTGGAGGCGCGGGCCGTCGTAGTACAGCTCGTACCGCCGTCCCCCGAGGTTCCGTGTCATCGTGCGCCCCTTGAGCACCGGCGCGTCGTCGAACGAGGTCTGCTGGACGCCCCAGTACTCGTTCGTCCCGCCGAGCTTGTAGGTGAGCCTGACGGCCTTGTGCTCTCGGCCCTCGTCGATCCAGTAGAAGCGCACGGGCCGCTCGCGGTCGATCCACGACGACCGCTCGATCACCGTCGGCACCATCAGCTTGAAGGGGACACGATCCCGGAGCGCCTTGAGCTCGTCGTACGCGGCGCTCGCCCCGGACGTGACGTTGGCCTTCTGCCGCTCGGGGGTCTTGTCCGTCGGCGCCGAGGCGAGCCGCCCGTGGAACGTCTGGCCGACGACGGCGACGAGCATGGCGCCGTTGGAGAGCGTCCGGATCCCCGACGGGACGCGCTTCACGTCGGCGGAGCCGAAGAGCGCGGCGACCTTGCGCGCCGCGGGGAGCGCGCCCGACGCCTTCGGGTTGTAGTAGACGACCGAGCGGAAGTAGTCGAAGTTCGGGGCGTTCGCAGGAACGCCGTTCGGCGGCAGCACCGTCTTGTAGCCGCGCTGACCGAGCAGGTAGTTCGCCGTCGAGGCCGCGCCCGACACGCCGTTCCCGTTGAGGACGGTGACCGTCGTCTGCCCCGGGCGCAGCGTCGTCGTCTTCAGCTTCTCGCCGAGCGCGACCGCCGTCGCCTTGCGCGGTGAGTCGACGTCGGGCTTCGCGAACTCGTCGACCGCGCGGTTGAGGTTCTCCTGCGAGATCGTGAGGTCGTTGAACCCCTCGATCCCCTCCAGCCGCGTCTGGAAGACGTGACCCGGCGGCAGCGAGTAGGCGAGCAGCGCGTACGAGAGCACGGTCTTCGCGTCGACGTCCTTCCCGCCGCCGCGCCCGACCTCGACGTTGTTGGTGATCACCTTGATCACCTTGGGAAGCGTCAGCGGCGTGAAGCTCGACTCGATCTGGTCCTTGAAGGCGCGGACGAACTGCTGCTGGCGCACGTTCCGGAACAGGTCGGAGTCGGTGTGGCGGAACCGGACGTAGTCGAGCGCCTTCAGGCCCGTCAGGAGCTGGTAGCCGGGCTGCAGGTTGATCTTCGCGTAGCCGCTCGGGCCGCCGCGGTCGTTGAAGTAGCGGCGGTCGACGTCCATCCAGACGCCGCCGAGCTTGTCGACGAGCTGCCGGAAGCCGCGGAAGTTGACCGTGATCAGGTAGTTCACCGGGACACCGGTCAGCGCCTTGATCGTCTCGAGCGTGCCCTTCTCTCCGCACGTCGCATAGGCGGCGTTGATCTTCGAGACGAACGAGCCCTGCCCTGGGCACCGGATCTCGACGCTCAGGTCGCGGGGGAAGGACAGCAGGCTGATCGTCTTCGCGCCCGGGTCGGCACGGACGAGCATCACGGTGTCGGAGCGCGACGGCGTCCCCTTCGCCTCGCTCGCACGGCGGTCGTAGCCGATCACGAGCGCGGTCGCCGGCTGACCGGGCAGCGGCACGTCGAGCCGCTTCGCCGCGACGCGGACGCCCTCGCTGCGCGGGGCGACCGCCGCCACCGACTCGTGGAGGTACAGGTAGGCGCCGCCCCCGACGCCGGCGATGCACATCGCGAGCACGAAGCCGGCCCAGCCGAGCACGCGGAGCGCGACGTGCGCGCCTCCACGGCGCGGCGGCGGGGCCTGGCGGTAGAGCGAGACGGGCGCCAGCGGCGCCGGAGGGACGGCGGCGTGACCGTTGCCGTTGTGGCCGTGAGCTCGGCCGACTCCTCGCTTCAGTGTCGTCTTCATGCAGCGTTGGCCGGACGCGCGCCCGACCCGACCGCCGAGGATAGCGGAGCGCCCGGCGCCGTCACCCGGTGTCGACGCATCGCAACGACAGCTTCACGATCGGGGTTCGCGTTCCTGTGCGCCGGCCCCGATGCGCCGGAGCGCCCCTCCGAGCGCCTCCATCTCCTCCGGCGTGCCGGCCGTGATCCGGAGGGCGCCCGGGGCACCGAACGGCGCCATCGGTCGCACGATCACCCCTTCGCGGAGCAAGGCCGCGTCGAGCGCGGAGGCGTCGCCCACGTCGACGAAGACGAAGTTCGCGACCGCGGGGCCGGCGGGGGTGAACCCGGCGTCCGCGAGGACGCGGTGCAGCGCCGTCATCGCCTCCCGGTTGACCGCGCGACGCCGCGCGAGCTCGGCCGTGTCGTCGAGGCTCGCGAGTGCCGCCTCCTGGGCCGGCGTCCCGACGTCGAACGGGCGGCGGACCTTGCCGATCGCCGTGATCACGGGCTCCGGGCCGACGCCGTAGCCGACGCGCAGGCCCGCGAGGCCGTAGATCTTCGAGAACGTGCGCAGCACGAGCACCTGGCGACCGCGCTTCGCGTACTCGGCGATCGCGTCCGGGTACGCGGGATCGTCGATGTACTCGAAGTACGCCTGGTCGACGACGGTCAGCACGTGGTCGGGGACGCGGTCGAAGTAGCTGTCGAGCTCCGCGCGCGACGTCATCGTCCCGGTCGGGTTGTTCGGCGTCGCGATGAAGACGAGCTTCGTCCTCGCGGTGATCGCCCCGAGGAGGGCGTCGAGGTCGAAGCGGTCGTCGCGGAGCGGGACGCGCACCGGGACGGCGCCGAGCTTCAGGGGATCGATGACGTAGCTGACGAAGGACGGCCAGCCGGTGACGACCTCGTCTCCGACGTCGAGCGTCGCCTGGCAGATGCACCCGATCACCGCATCCGCCCCCGCGCACACGGCGACCTCCTCGAGCCGCACGTCGTGGAGCTCGGAGAGCGCCGCGCGGAGGCGGTAGCACCCCCCGTCCGGGTACCTGTTGAGCTCTGCCGTCGCCCGCTCGATCGCGGCGGCCGCGGCCGGGAACGGCCCGAACGGCCCCTCGTTCGACGCGAGCTTGACGACGCGCTCGAGCCCGAGCTCGCGCTGCACCTCTTCCACCGGCTTGCCGGGCTCGTACGGGACGAGGCCGTCGAGGGCGTGGCGCAGCACCCCGGAGGGGACGTCGCCCGAGACCGGGCTCACGCGCCGACGGGCACTGCGGGCTCGTCGACGTGGACGACCGGCGGCTCCGGCGCGGGAGGCGACTCGGGCTCGCCGTGCCCCCAGTCGCCGCCGCTCCCGCCACGTCGCCGCAGCAGCAGCCAGGCGATCGCGAGCACGACGAGGCCGAGGACGGTGACGGCGAGCGCCGTCACGACGGCGGGATGACGAATGACGCGAGGCCCGAGCAGGTCGAGGCCGATGACGCCGACCGCTGCGATCGCGTGATCCGACCGCCGAAGGCGTCGCCGGAGCAACCACCAGACGACCCACGCGGGGAGTGCTCTGCGAGACACGGAAGCCACCGCCCTCCTACCCTACTACCTCTGCGCCCCTCCGGGCGCTCTGCGCCCCTCTGGGCGACGGCTCGCTCACCTTCGCTTCGGCGGCAGATGGATCGCACGCCCGAGCGCGACGAGGCCCGCTTCCTTGACGGCCTCGGACAGCGTCGGGTGAGGAGCGATCCCGTCCGCGACCGTCTCGACCGTCGCCTCCGCGTCGAGGGCGACGACCCCCGCCTCGATCAGGTCGGTCGCGTGCGGCCCGACGATCACGAGCCCGAGGAGCTCGCCGTAGGTCGTCTCGTGGATCGACTTCACCCACCCCGCGGTCTCCCCGGACATCACCGCGCGCGCGTTCGCGAGCCACGGGAACTGCCCGACGGCCACGTTCTCGCCGTGGATCTCTCGTGCCTGTCGCTCGGTGAGCCCGACACCCGCGATCTCCGGGTCCGTGAAGATCGGCCTCGGCACGGCCGGGTCGCCGAGGCGGCTGTCGTGACCCAACGCGTTCTCGGCGGCGATCTCGCCCTCGCGGAACGCGGTGTGTGCGAGCTGCCATCGCCCGGCCACGTCTCCGACGGCGAACACGTGCGGGAGCGACGTCCGCATCGTGTCGTCGGAGGCGATCCCGGTGCGCGGATCGGCCGCGAGCCCGAGCGCCTCGAGCCCGAGGTCCTGCACGACCGGCGCACGGCCGACCGAGACCAGCATGAGGTCGCACTCGACCGTCGTCCCCTCGCCCACGTGCACGACGAGGTGCGATCCCAGGTCGTCCACGGCGGTGCACTGGGAGCCGAGGTGGAGCTCGATCCCGCGGCGCTTGAACTGCTTGGCGAGCTCCTTGGCCGCGTCGTCGTCCTCCTGCGGGATCAGCGTGTCCAGCATCTCGACGATCGTCACCTTCGACCCGAACCGGTCGAAGATCGACGCGAACTCGCACCCGATGATCCCACCACCGAGGACGACGAGCCGCTGCGGCAGCTCCGTCTGCGCCAGCAGGCCGGTCGAGTCGACGCAGCGGGCGGAGTCGAGGCCCGGGATCGGCGGGCGCATCGGGGAGGACCCCGTCGCGACGATCGCCGAGCGGAACGTGATCTCCTCGCCGCCTTCCACCGCGAGCGTGTTCGGGCCGGTGAAGCGACCGTGGCCGTTCGCCCACGTGACCCCGAAGGCCTTGAAGAGGGCCGCGACGCCGCCCGTCATCTGCGTGACGACGCCGTCCTTCCAGGCCGCGGCCGCCGCGAAGTCGAGGTGCGGCTCCTGGGTGACGACGCCGAGCTTCGCGTTCACGTGCCGGGCGGCATGGAGCGCATGCGCCGTCTGCACCCACGCCTTCGTGGGGACGCACCCGACGCGGAGGCACGTGCCCCCGAGCGCCGGCTCGCGTTCGACGCAGACGACGTTCGCCCCGAGCTGGGCGGCCCGAATCGCCGCCGTGTACCCGCCAGGGCCGCCGCCGAGGACGACGACGTCACACTCCATGTCCCTTCACCCCTTCGATTCGCTCGACCCGGGCGATGCTACCCGCCGCCCTCGGCCGGCGGGCCGCCACCGGTGAGCGTCAGGCGCATCGTCAGCCAGTCGTCGTGCTCGGCCACGGGCTCGAACCCGCGGCGCTCGTAGACGTCGATCGCACCCGCGTTGCGGCGGTCGACGCAGAGCGAGACCGCCGGATGGCCGTCGGCGCGCGCCCGCTCGAGGAGTGCGGCGAGCAGCGCGCCGCCGATGCCGCGGCCGCGCCGGCTCGGCACGACGGCGATCGCCAGCTCCGGCGTCGCCTCGTCGACGAAGCCGTACCCGGGCCGCTCGCGCGTGAAGAGCCGGTACCACGCTGCGCCGACGGGAAACCCGTCCTCGATCGCGACCACCGCGGTGTCGCCCGGGCGCCCCCACGCCTTCGCGTAGAGCTGTACGGGCCCGGGCCCTGCGCCGGGCGAGCGCTCCTTCCAGTAGTAGGCGTGGTGGAGCATGTCCCGGAGGAAACGGACGTCCTGGACGCCACCTGCCCGCAGGACGACGTCCACGGCCGACCTCAGAGCGCCAGCGCCGGGTGCTCGACGAGGCCGACGAGGGTCTGGAGGAACTCCGCGCCGTCGGCGCCGTCGATCGCCCGGTGGTCGCACGTCAGCGTGAGCTCGGTGACGGGTGCGATGTCGATGGCGCCGTCCACCACCACCGGCTGGTCGGTGACGGCCCCCACCGCGAGGATCGCCACCTGCGGCGGGTTGAGGACGGCGACGAAGCGCTCCACGCCGTACATCCCGAGGTTCGAGATCGAGAACGTCCCACCCTCGAGGTCCTGCAGCGTCAGCTTGCCCTCACGGGCCCGACCGACGAGGTCGGCCCGCACACGGGCGATCTCCTGGATCGTCAGTCGCTCCGCACCGCGGATCACGGGGACGACGAGCCCGTTGGGCGCGGCGACGGCGACACCGACGTCGGCCGATGCGAACCGATGGATCTCGTCCTCGACGAAGGTCGCGTTGACCGCCGGGTGGCGGACGAGCGAGGCGGCGACGAGCTTGACGACGACGTCGTTCACCGTCGGCTTCACGTCGCCCTCCGTGAGCCGCTCGACCAGCCGCTCGCGCAGCGCCAGCACCTCCGTCATGTCCGCGGAGACGCCGAGCTGGAAGACGGGGGCGGACCACGCCTCGGTGAGACGGCGCGCGATCGTCTTGCGGACCGACGTGAGCTGGACGACCTCGACCTCGGCCTGGATGGCGCCGGTCGGCATGGGGATCGTCGGGGCCGCGGCCCCGACGGCCGCCTGCTCGACGTCTCCCGCCACGATCCTGCCCTCGGGCCCGGTGCCCTGGACGGCGGCGAGGTCGACGCCGCGCTCCCGGGCGATGCGCCGGGCGAGCGGCGACGCCTTCACGCGACCGTCGGTCCGACGGGGCTCCCCGGGGCCGGGCACCGGGCGCGCGACGGCAGGCGGGGCCGCCGTGCCCGCGGGCGACGCCGGCTCGGCAACCGGCTCCGGCTCCGGCTCCGCGGCAGGCTCCGGCTCCGCGGCAGGCTCCGACGCCGCAGCGGTCTCCGGCTCCGCGGCGACCTCCGCCGTGCCAGACGCCGGCCCGATCACGGCGATCGGCTCCCCGACGTCCACCTCGCCCTCCGAGACGAGGATCGTGAGGAGCACGCCGTCGAGCTCCGCTTCGACCTCCTGGGTCACCTTGTCGGTGTCGAGCTCGTAGAGCGGCTCGCCCGCACGGACGGCGTCGCCCTCTCGCTTCAGCCAGCGGACGATCGTCCCCGACTCCATCCCCTGCCCGAGACGCGGGAGGGTGATCTCCGTCGGGGCCGCTACCGCCACGCCGCTCCCGCGCCGGGTGCGTGTCGTTCCCGGGGGCCCGTCGCGACGGTGCACGCCCGCGACGGCACCGTCGACAGCGACTCTCCGTCGACCTGCGTCATGCGCGTCATTATGCTGACGCCGTCGTGAAGCTCGTGGATCAATGGGTGACGATCGAGACGAACCTCCCGCGCGAGTGGGAGGACATCCGCCTGACGCTGACGACGGAGCAGCCCAACGAGCTCGCGCGTGCCGCACAGGTGCTCAGCCCGATGAACCCGGGACGCGTCGGCGACGCCCTCGTCTTCCACGTCCGGCGCGCGGGCGGTGCAGCTGGGCCGGAAGCGGCGCGCCGCCTCTTCTCGCGGATCGACGCCGACCGCGTCTGGTGCCTGCTCACGCCCGGCGAGACGAATCTCGTCGCCCCGGTCGCGTCCGACGTCGGGCAGGGCGTTGCGGAGCAATGGGACGCTCTGCTCGCGACGCTCCCGCGCGACTGGAGCGACCTGCTCTGCGAGCTCCGCATCGAGTCGAGCGAGCTCCTGCCCGTCGCGTCGCTCCGCTGCGCGCCGCTCAATCCGACGCGCGAGCCGGGCGTCGTCGGGTTCGTGTTCCGGTGCGCCCGTGTCGCCGGCTACGGCGTGTCGCCCGCGATGGCTCGGCGCTGCTTCGAGCGCCTCGACGACGACGGCATCGGCGGGGCCGTCCGGCTCCGGCGCCTGCTCTCGGAGACGGGCCACGTCGCGACCCAGGGCCCCGTCTGGGTCGTCGACGGGCGCAACCTCTAGCGCGCCGCTGCCGCTACCCACGGAGCCGAGCCGCG
Organism: Gaiella sp.; assembly: GCF_057140465.1. Lineage (NCBI taxonomy): Bacteria > Bacillati > Actinomycetota > Thermoleophilia > Gaiellales > Gaiellaceae > Gaiella > Gaiella sp. The sequence continues at coordinate 19,427 of NZ_DBNHWK010000047.1, read as the reverse complement.
AAGCGCTCGGCGAGCGACGCCACGATGCGATCACGGAGCGCGTTCGCCTCGTCGTCGTCGATCGTGCGCTCCGACGACTGGAAGACGAGGTGGAGGGCGACGGACTTCTCCCCCGGACCGACCTGCGCCCCGTGGTAGACGTCGAAGACGCGCGCCTCGCGGAGCTCCGTGCCACCGGCCTCCCGGGCCGCGGCGACGATCGCGCCCGCCTCGACCTCCTGGCTCACGACGACCGCGATGTCCTGGCGGTTGGCGGGGTAGGTGACGACGTCCACGTAGAGGATGCGCTCGGGAACGGGGTCGAGCAGGTCCTGGACGTCGAGCTCGAACACCCCCCACGCTCCCTCGAGGAGCGCCGGATGGAGCTCGCCGAACCAGCCGCCGTCGAACACGGCCGCCTTGCCGGGATGGAGGGACGGCGTCGTCGTGCGCCGTGGCTCGAGCGGCAGGTGGAGAGCGGCGGAGAGCGCCTCGACCGCCGTGCGGGCGCCGTCGTAGCCGCGATCGGTGATGCCGCCGAGACGCCACCGCTCGTCGGGGAGGCCGTCGCCGGCGGGGAGGTAGACCCGCGCGAGCTCGAACAGGGCGATCTGCTCGTTCCCCGCGTCGACGTTGACCCGGGCCGCGTCGACGAGGCCGTGCAGGAGCGTCGTGCGCAGGACGGCGTGATCGCCGCTCATCGGGTCGGGGAGCCGGAGCGCCTCGGGGTCGGGGTCCGTCGGCGTCAGGCTCCAGGTGTAGGCCTCGGAGAACCCGGCGCCGACGAGGACGTCCTCGAGGAGCCGCCGGAGGCGCTGCCCCGACGTGAGATGGCCGGCGACGGCGCGCCGGAGCGGCAGCGTGGCCGGGACACGGTCGAGGACGACGCGAGCGACCTCCTCGACGAGGTCGATCTCGCGGGCCACGTCGCGCGCCCGCCACGTCGGCACGGTGACCGTCCACTCGTCGCCGATCGTGTACCCGAGCCGCTCGAGGATCGCGCGCTGCTCCTCGTCCTCGACCTCGAGGCCGATCACGCGGCGCGCGCGCTCCGGCCGCAGCGTCACCACTGGGCGCTCCGGGAGGCCCGGATGGACGTCGACCGAGCCGACCAGCTCTGCTCCGGCGAGGTCGACGAGGAGGCGGCTGGCGAGCACGGCCGCGGGCTCGGCGAGGTGTGGGTCGACGCCCTTCTCCCACCGGTTCGACCCGTCGGTGCGGAGCGCGAGCCGCTCCGAGGTGCGGAGGATCCCGATCGGCTCGAAGTTGGCGGCCTCCAGGAGGACCTCCGTCGTCTCCTCGCCCACCTCCGACTCGAGCCCGCCCATGATCGCCCCGAGCGCGACCGACCGCTCGCCGTCCGTGATCATGAGGTCGCTCGGGTCGAGCCGCCGCAGCGTGCCGTCGAGCGTCCGGAGCTCCTCCCCGGCGTGGGCGCGGCGTACGACGATCCTCCCGCCGGCGAGCTTCCCACGGTCGAACGCGTGCAGCGGGCTGCCCCAGACCTGCATCACGTAGTTCGTGACGTCGACGACGTTGGAGATCGACCGCATGCCCGCGAGGTGCAGCCGGCTGCGCAGCCACTGCGGCGAGGGCCCGACGGCGACGTCGCGGAAGACGCGGCCGATGTACCGCGGGCAGCCGTGCGGGTCGTCGACGACCACGTCGACGATCTCCGGGTGGCGGATCGCGGGATCCTCGGGCGTCGGAGGATGGAGGTCGCCCCCGGTCAGCGCCGCCACCTCCCGCGCGAGCCCGACCAGCGACAGCAGGTCGACCCGGTTCATGGTCGGCGTCACGTCGAGCACCTGGTCGTGGACGGGGAGCACGTCGGCGAGCGGCGTGCCCGGCTCGATGCCGTCGGGGAGCAGCATGATGCCCGCGTGGTCGACGCCGAGCCCGATCTCGTCCTCGGCCAGGATCATCCCGCGCGAGAGCTGGCCGCGGAGCTCGCGCTCCTCGAGCGGGCCGGGGAAGCCGGGGAGCTGCACGCCCGGGAGCCCCACGGCGACGGTCGCCCCGACGTCGAAGTTCCAGGCGCCGCACACGATCTGCTGCGGCTCGGGGTTGCCGACGTCGACCTGGCAGAGCTGGAGCCGGTCGGCGTTCGGGTGGCGCTCTGCAGCCACGACCCGGCCGACGACCAGGAGCCCGAGGTTGCCCTCGACGTCGGGCACCCCCGCCTCGATCACGCGGTCGACCTCGAGTGCGGAGATCGAGAGACGGCGCGCGATCTCGTGCGCGGACGCCGACGTCGTCACGTACTCGCGGAGCCAGGACAGGGGCGCGCGCATCAGAACTGCCTCGTGAACCGGAGGTCGTTGCGCCAGAGCTCGCGGAGATCGGGGAACTCGTGGCGGAGCATGGCGATCCGCTCGAGGCCCCAGCCGAACGCGAACCCGGTGTACCGCTCGGGGTCGTAGCCGACGAACTCGAAGACGGCCGGATCGACCATGCCGGCACCCCCGACCTCGATCCAGCCGGAGTGGCGGCACACCGTGCAGCCGGCTCCGTCGCAGACGTGGCACGAGACGTATGCCTCGATCGACGGCTCGGTGAAGGGGAAGTAGTGGGTGCGGAACTCCGTCCCCCGATCGGCGCCGAAGAGCGCCCGGAGCAGGAAGTCGAGCGTCCCGGTGAGGTCGCCGAGCGTGATCCCCTCGTCGACGGCGAGCCCCTCGACCTGGTGGAAGATCGGGGAGTGTGTGGCGTCGGGCGTGTCACGGCGATACACGCGCCCGAGCGAGACCATGTAGATCGGAGGCTGCTCCGCCTCCATCGTGCGGACCTGCGAGGGCGAGGTCTCGGTGCGCAGGACGCGCTGCTCGTCGAGGAACAGCGAGTGCAAGGGCGAGCGCGCCGGATGCCCGGCCGGGAAGTTGAGCCCGTCGAAGTTGTAGCGCGTCGTCTCCACCTCTCGACCGTCGACGACGCGGTAGCCGAGGCCGAGGAAGACGTCCTCGACCTCGCGTCGGATCTGCGTGATCAGGTGCAGTCGGCCCCGTCGATACGCGTCGACGGGGAGCGTCACGTCCACCTGCTCCCCGGTCAGGCGTCGGTCCAGCTCGGCGCGCTCGAGCTCTGCCGTGCGGCTCTCGACCGCCTGCTCGATCGTGACGCGGGCCGCGTTCAGCGCGATCCCCGTCTCGCGGTCGCGGACCTCGCGCAGGGCGAGCTTGAGGGCGCTCTTGCGCCCGAGGTAGTCGACGCGCACGACGTCGATCTCGTCGACCGACGACGCCGCCGCGACCGCGGCGAGCGCCTCGCGCTGCAGCGCTTCGACATCCATGGCCCGCGAGGGTACCTCCTCCGCGCGCAGGCCGGACGGCGCCTCGCGGTCGTCGTCGGTGGTTGAATCGCGGCGTGAGCATGTACGACCCGATGGCGGCGATCTACGACGACTGGGCGGCCGACATGACCGAGGACGTCGACTTCTACGTGTCGCTCGCGCGCGAGGCGAACGGCCCGGTCGTCGAGCTCGCGGTCGGCACGGGCCGGGTCGCGATCCCCGTCGCCGAGGCGATCGGCCGCCGGGTGATCGGGATCGACGCCTCTCCCGCGATGCTGGCCGAGGCCCGGCGCCGGGCGCAGGCGGCACGCGTCGACCTCGATCTGCGCCTCGGGGACATGCGCGCGCTCGCGCTGGACGAGCCGGCGGCACTCGTCATCTGTCCGTTCCGCTCGCTCCTCCACCTCCCGACCTGGGCCGACCGACGGATCGTGTTCGAGCGTGTCGCCGCCGCGCTGCGACCCGGAGGCCGCTTCGCCTGGAACGCCTTCGTCTTCGACCCCGCCGTGGCGGTGGAGATCGACGGCGTGTGGAGGGAGGAGCACGGGATCCGCCATCGGGTGGACTACGCGCCGGCCGACTGCCGGATCGACGTCACGCTCGAGGCGGGGCCGGCGTTCTCGCTGTGGTGGGTCTCCCCGTCCGAGTGGGCGGGGCTGCTCGACGTGTCGGGCCTCGAGCTCGAGACGCTCTACGGCTGGTTCGACCGGCGGGCGTTCGACGAAGGGAGCCGCGAGTTCGTGTGCGTGGCGCGTCGTCCCGAACCGGGGCGCGCGTGACCGCCGAGCCGGACGTTCACCGCACGGCCCCGCTCTACGACGCGATCGCGTCCTTCTACGACCCCTGGTCCGTCTCCGTCACCGAGGACGTCGGCTTCTACGTGAGGGAGGCCGTCGCGTCGGGCGGCCCCGTCGTCGAGCTCGCCGTCGGCACGGGCCGGATCGCAATCCCGATCGCCGTGGCCGGGATCCCGGTGATCGGCGTCGATCAGTCGCCGGGGATGCTCGAGGTCGCGCGCGCATACGCCGAGCGCGAAGGCGTCGCGCACGACGTCGACCTCCGCCTGGGCGACCTCCGGACGCCCCCGGTCGCCGAGCGGGTCCCGCTCGTCGTCTGTCCCTTTCGCTCGCTGCTGCACCTGGAGGACGAGCGGGAGAAGCTGCGTGCGCTGCGCGCCGCCGCCGGTCTCCTCGCGCCCGGCGGCCGCTTCGTCTTCGACGTGTTCGCGCCGTCGCGCGAGGACATCGAGGAGACGCACGGGCGGTGGCTCGAGCGCGAGCCGGGGATCGACGAGCGGGCCGTGTGGGACGAGCCGTCGCGGACGCTCGAGCTCACGGTCCGTGCAGGGGACGCGACGGTGTCGTTCACGCTGCACTGGCTCGACCGCGAGGAGTGGGAGACCCTGATCGAGGAGGCCGGGCTCGCGATCGAGGCGCTGTACGGGTGGTTCGACCGCCGCCCCTACGCGGGCGGCGAGGACATGATCTGGGTCTGCAGCACGACGGGCGACGACGCGACGCGGATCGAGTAGAGTCGAGCCGTGGTCTGGCTGATCGTGATCCTCGTGCTCGTCGGCCTCGCCGTGATCACCGTGATCACGCTCTACAACCGGTTCGTCCGGTTGCGGAACCGCGTCGACAACGCGTGGGCGCAGATCGAGGTCCAGCTCAAGCGGCGTTGGGACCTGATCCCGAACCTCGTCGAGACGGTGAAGGGATACGCCGCGCACGAGCGCGGCACGTTCGAGGCGGTCACGAGCGCGCGCACGGCGGCACAGCAGGCACGCACCCCGGCGGAGGCCGCCCAGGCGGAGGGCATCCTCGGCCAGGCCCTCGGTCGGCTGTTCGCCGTCGCCGAGGCCTATCCGGAGCTGCAGGCGGACGAGAACTTCCGGCAACTGCAGGGCGAGCTGACGGAGACGGAGAACCGGATCGCGATCTCGCGTCAGGTCTACAACGACAGCGTGCTCACCTACAACAACGCGATCCAGACGTTCCCCGGCGTCGTGCTCGCGGGGCCGTTCGGGTTCGCCGCGCGCGAGTTCTTCGAGACCGACGACGCGCAACGCGAGCCGCCGCAGGTCAGCTTCACGCCCGGGACGCCTGCGAGCTGAGCGTGCGCCCGCGGCGCCGGACGACGGTCGTCGCCCTCGCCGCCGCGCTTGCGGCGCTCGCCCTCCCGGGGCTCGCCGGGGCGAAGTCGTACACGTTGCCCGACGCGAACGTGCAGGTGCGTGTCGCCGACGACGGCTCGCTGCAGGTTTCCGAGCGCATCACCTTCGCCTTTTCGGGGACGTTCAGCGGCGCCTACCGCGACATCCTCCTGCGCCGGGACGAGGCGATCGGCGACGTCCTCGTGCTCGAGAACGGGCGTGCGTACCGTCCGGGGGGCTGCGTCGAGCTCGGCTGCGACGACGCCGCGGGCACCTTCGGCGTCACGCGCGTCGGCGGCGACGCGCGCGTCGTCTGGCACTTCCGCGCGGCGGAGGAGAGCCGGACGTTCGAGATCCGCTACCGGATGACCGGGCTCGCGGTCGCCTACGACGACGTCGTCGACGTCAACCTCAAGGTCTGGGGCGACGAGTGGCAGCAGTCGCTGGGCTCGCTGACCGCGACGATGACGGGCCCGGGGGCCGTGGTCCGCGCCTGGGGGCACCCGGTCTGGGTGCGCGGCGACGTGACGCTGCGGGGGCGCTCCGCCGACCTGCGCGCGCTCGACGTCCCGGCGGGTCAGTACGTGGAGCTCCGCGCGCTGTACCCGCGCGAGGCCTTCACCTCGACGGCCGGGGCGACGGTCGAGCCCGGTGACGGCCTCCCCCTGATCACGGCGGAGGAGCTGAGCGATGCGCGTGCCTACGAGCACGACCGCGAGCGGATCGACGATGCGCTCGCACACCCGGGGCGCAGTGCGCTGATCGTCCTGCTCCTCGGCACCGTGCCCGCGCTGCTCCTGATCGCGGTCGTCTACGTGACGTTCGGCCGAGAGCACCGGACGGGCGACGACCGCGAGTACGAGCAGGAGCCGCCGACGGACACCGAGCCCGCGCTCGTGCCGATCCTCCTCAGCGAGGGCGGCGGTGCCGGATCGTTCGAGTTCACCGCCACGCTGTTCGACCTCATCCGCCGTGGCGTCTACCGATCCGTGGCGGCGACGACCGAGCGGCCGATCTGGGGCGGGCTGCGAACGGAGCGTGTCCACGACCTCGAGCTCTCCCTCGGCGAGCGCGGGGAGACCCTCACGCCGTGGGAGCGGGACGTGGCGAACGTCGTCGACGACGTGCTCGGCGGGAGCAGCGAGCGGCTCTCGCGCTTCCGGGAACGGATCGAAGCCGAGCGGGAGGAGATGTCCGAGCGGTTCACCTCCTTCCGGGAGCACGTCGACGTGGAGGTCGAGCGTCGCCGCTGGTTCGTCTCGGGCGGGGTCGTGCCGCTCCTCCTCGGCGCGCTCGTCTTCGCCGCCCTCGGGGCGGTGACGGCATGGCGAGCGATCGACGGCTGGCGCGCCGTCTACCCGCGCTGGGGCGACGTCGTGCTGCTCGCGCTCGCGGTCGCGTCGTTCGTCAACCTCGCGCTCGTCGTCCTCGCGCTCGCGCGCCGCCGCCTCTGGCGGCGCCGGACCCGCGACGCGATCGTCGAGTCACAGCGCTGGGAGGCGTTCCGCCGCTACCTGACGGACTTCCCGCGCCTCGACGAGGCGCCGCCCGCGACGCTCGCGCTGTGGGAGCGGTACCTCGTGTACGGGATCGCCTTCGGCATCGCCGACCGCGTGCTGCAGGCCGCCCATCTGCACATGCCGGAGGAGCTGGCCGACGCGAGCTCGATCTTCTGGATCTCGCCGTCGGCCGACCTCGGCGCGGGCGCGTCGTCCTTGTCGATCGGTGACCTCTCGTCGGGCTTCGGCTCTGCACTCGCTCCGCCCTCCTCCGGCTCCGGCGGCGGCGGGGGCGGGTTCTCCGGCGGCGGCGGAGGAGGCGGAGGAGGAGGCGGCGGGGGCGCCTGGTGACGTCGAGCTGTCCCCGTCGGACGCCTTCGGGTCGACCCACCGGCAGGCACGCTTGCTCTGCGGCCACGAATGTGATCGGGCGCGAGGAATGGCTGGTCGCGCTCGGGCATCCTCGGTGAGATCCGCGCCGAGCTCGAGCGGCTCGTACAGCTGCTCGGTGGAGGAGACGATGAGCACGAGGAAGAGGACGCCTGAGGAGATCGAGGCATGGCGCCGGTACCGCATCGAAGCGGGTGAGCGCCTGCGCCGGGCTCGCGAGCTCGTCGCCAAGGGCCTCGCCGAGCTCGAGGCGAAGCGGGCTCAGGAGCGCCGCGAGAGCTCGTAGAGCGCGATCGCACCGGCGGCGGCGACGTTCAGCGACTCGGCGTCCCCGGGCAGCGGGATCGTCGCCGTCTCGCACGTCGCCACGAGCGCGTCCGGGAGCCCAGCGCGCTCGGCGCCGACGAGCATCGCCACGGGCGGCGTGAGGTCGACCTCCCGGAGCGGGGCGCCGCCGTGCGAGACGAGCGCGACCCGGCGTTCCGGCATCGCGTCCCAGGGGACGATCGGCACCCGGAAGATCGCTCCAGCCGAGGCCCGCAGTGCCTTCGGCGCCAGCGGGTCGGCGCACCCGGCCGAGAGCGCGACGCAGGCCCCGAACGCGTCGGCCGAGCGGATGAGGGCGCCGACGTTGCCCGGGTCGGACAGCTGCCAGAGGCCGACCCACACGGGCCGCGGCTCGCACGGGAGGGCGGAGCGCGGGAACACCCCGATCACCCGCGCGGGGTGCGGCAGCGTCGAGACGGGCGCGAGCACGGCGGGGTCGACGTTCTCGCCCGCGATCAGGAGGTCGACCGGCTCCACGCCCGCCCGGTGCGCCGCCTCGACGAGGTCCTCGCCCTCACAGGCGAAGAGGCCCGTCTCGTCACGGTGCTTGCGACCGGCGAGGAGCTTCCGGACACGCTTCACACGCTCGTTGTCACGCGAGGTGATCACGTCACGGACGACGGCGGAGCCGCTCCGTCGGGCCCATGGGCCGGCGACCCCGGGCCACCACCGGGTCGGGCGCCCTAGGCCGCGTCGGCGAGCGCGGCCTTCGCCCGCTCGGCGACGGCGGTGAACGCGGCGGGGTCGCTGACCGCGAGGTCGGCGAGCGACTTGCGGTCGAGCTCGATCCCCGCCTTGCCGAGCCCGTGCATCAACTGGTTGTAGGAGAGGCCGTTCGCCCGCGCCGCGGCGTTGATGCGCACGATCCAGAGCGAGCGGAACGTGCGCTTCCGGTTCTTCCGGTCGCGGTAGGCGTAGACGAGCGACTTGTCGACCTGCTCCTTCGCGTAGCGGTAGTGCGACTTCTTGAGCCCGTAGTACCCCTTCGCCTGATCGAGCACCTTGCGGCGCTTCTTGCGCGCATGGACGGAGCGCTTCACGCGAGGCATCGCCCTACCTCCTCCCGAGCAGCTTCATGACCGACGACGTGTCGCTCTTGGCGACGTCGTGGCTCTTGCGGAAGCCGCGCCTACGCTTCGACGACTTCTTCTCGAGGTTGTGGCTCTTCATCGCGTGCCGGCGCTTGAGCTTTCCCGCGCCGGTCACCTTGAACCGCTTCTTCGCCCCGCTCGCTGTCTTCACCTTCGGCATCGCGCTTCACTCCTGCGTTCTTCGTCGGCCCGAGCAGCATGACCATGTTCCGTCCATCGAGGGTGGGCATCTGCTCGATCTGCCCGATGTCCTGGACGTCCTCGGCGAGACGGTCGAGGAGCATCCGACCCCGCTCCGGATGGAGGTTCTCCCGCCCCCGGAACATGATCGTCACCTTCACCTTCGCCCGCTGGTTGAGGAAGCGGACGACGTGACCCTTCTTCGTCTCGTAGTCGTGATCGCCGATCTTCGGCCTGAACTTGATCTCCTTGACGTGGATCTGCGACTGGTGCTTTCTCGCCTGCTTGGCCCGCTGCTCCTGCTCGTAGCGCCATTTCCCGTAGTCCATGACCCGCGCCACGGGAGGGTCGGCGTTCGCAGCGACCTCGACGAGGTCGAGGTTCTTGCTGAACGCGTACTCGAGCGCCTCCTTCGTGGGCGTGATCCCGATCTGCCCACCCTTCTCGTCGACGAGCCTGACCCGCGGCACGCGGATCGCCTCGTTGATCCGATCCTGGTGGACGACGGGCTTCGTCCGGTCGTCGGGACGTCGCCGCGGTCTCAAAGGCCGTTCACCAAGCCGACTCGATCCTCCTGTTCAACGACAGTGCAGTGGTGCCAACAACTTCGCCGCTGCAGGACAGCGGCACCGGACCTCGTCGTGTCGACTCGGTTGAACCTCGCGCGACCTGCGCCGGCGGGGTGAGGGGCGATGCCGTCCCTGCTTTGCAGGGTACGAGCGTAGCAGGTGTCACGCGCGACCGTGGCGGCCGGCCCGGGGCCGCGACCTACGAGGCGAGGGAGGCCGGCGTCTGTGCGGCGAACGCCGCCAGGAGGGCCGCGAGCGACATCGTCGCCTGTCCCGTGCCGCGCGTGCGCACTGCGAGCGCGTCCTCGCTCTCGCGGTCGCCCCAGACGACGACGTACGGGATCTTCGCCAGCTCCGCGTCCCGGATCCGGCGCCCGAGGGTCTCGTCGCGGTCGTCGACCTCGACCCGGAAGCCGGCTTCCTCCACCCGCGCGGCGAGGGCGCGGGCAGGCTCGCCGTGGGTGTCGGCGACCGGCAGCACCGCGAGCTGCACGGGAGCGAGCCAGAGCGGGAACGCGCCCGCGTAGTGCTCGATGAGGATGCCCATGAAGCGCTCGAGCGATCCGAGCAGCGCCCGGTGGATGACGTACGGCGTGTGCTCCTGGTTGTCGGCCCCCATGTACGTGAGGCCGAAGCGCGACGGCATCTGGGCATCGAGCTGGATCGTCCCCATCTGCCAGGCGCGACCGAGGACGTCCGTCATGTGCAGGTCGATCTTCGGGCCGTAGAACGCCCCCTCTCCCTCGCCGACGTCGTAGGCGAGCCCGCGCCGCTCGAGCGCCGCGCGGAGCGCCTGTTCCGTGAAGTCCCACTCGTCGTCCGAGCCGAGCTTGTCGTCGGGGCGGGTGGAGAGCTCGAACCGCGCCTCCATGCCGAACAGCTCGTAGAGGAACGCGACGTAGTCGAGGCAGCCGAAGATCTCGTCCTCGATCTGCTCGCGCGTGCAGAAGATGTGGGCGTCGTCCTGGGTCACGTGCCGCACGCGCAGGAGGCCGTGCAACGTCCCCGCGAGCTCGTTGCGGTGGAGCGTCGACGACTCCGCGAGGCGCAGCGGCAACTCGCGGTAGCTGCGGAGCTGGCTCCCGAAGAGGAGCATGTGCCCGGGGCAGTTCATCGGCTTCAGGCCCGCATGCGGCTCCTCGCCCTCCCCGGCGACGAGGTACATGTTCTCGCGGAACTTCTCCCAGTGCCCGGAGGTCTCCCAGACGCTCCGGTCGTAGATGAGGGGCGTCTTCACCTCGAGGTACCCGCGGCGGGCGTTCTCGCTGCGCCGGATGTCCTCGAGCACGTTCCAGACGACCATCCCTTTCGGATGCCAGAAGGGCGATCCGGGTGACGCATCGGCGAGGTGGAAGAGGTCGAGCTGCGGCCCGAGGCGGCGGTGGTCGCGCGCGCGCGCCTGCTCGAGGGCGTCGAGGTACGCGTCGAGGTCGGACTGCGTGTAGAACGCCGTGCCGTAGATGCGCGTCAGCTGCGTGTTCCGCTCGTCGCCGCGCCAGTACGCGCCCGCGAGCCCGGTGAGCTTGACGGCCTTGATCGGCGAGGCGTCCTGGAGGTGCGGGCCGCGGCAGAGGTCGGTGAACTCGCCCTGCGTGTACAGGGAGAGCTCGCCCTCGGCCGCTTCGACGAGCTCGACCTTGTACGGCTCCGCCTCGGCGGCGAAGAGCGCGCGCGCCTCGTCGAGGCCGATCTCCGACCGCACCCAGGCGCGTCCCTCCGCGATCTCGCGTCGTATCTCGTCCTCGATCGCCGTGAGGTCGCTCTCGTGGATCGGCGCGGGGAACTCGAAGTCGTAGTAGAAGCCGTTCTCGATCGCCGGCCCGATCGCGACCTTGACACCGGGGTGCAGGCGCCGGACGGCCTCCGCGAGGAGGTGCGCGCTCGAGTGGCGCAGCACCGCGAGGGCGTCGGGGTCCTCGCGATCGCGGGTCGTGAGCAGCTGGAGCCGCGCGCCGTCGGGGAGCGGCAACCGCAGGTCGCGGGGCTCGCCGTCGACGCGCGCGAGCACCGCCTGCTCGGCGAGGCGCGGCCCGATCGCCCGCGCTGCGTCGAGCGCGGTCGAGCCGTCCGGGAGCTCGAGCTCGGTCTCGTCCGGGAGCAGGACCTTCACGCGGCGCAGGATAGACGCGGTCGCGTCCTCCTCGCCCGGTCGACGCGCGCGGGGGACGAGGTCGGCGCCGACGGCACCGGACCGCCCCCTAGACTGGCCGCGTGGACGTCCCCACCGGCCCCAGGCCGCGTTCGTGGCCGAAGCGCCTCCTGCTCTGGCCGATCGCGATCCTGCGCCGGCTGCTCGGCGTCGTCCCCGTCACGATCGAGATGTACTTCGCCCGCCGCCTGCCCCAGCACGCCGCCGGGATCGCGTACCGCGTGCTGTTCTCGCTCGCGCCCCTCGCGATCATCCTCGTCTCGATCTTCGGGCTCGTGCTCACGAACGATGCGATCCGGGAGGACGTGATCGCGGCGATCCTCGACCGCCTGCCCGTGTCGGAGCAGGGCGAGCGGGACGTCACGAACGCGGTCACGCGGATCGCCAGCCCGGCGAGCGCGTTCGGGCTGCTCTCGCTCCTCGTCTTCGCCTGGGGGGCGACGGGGATGATGGCCGCGATCCGGATCGGCCTCGAGACGGCGATGGGGGTCGAGCGCTCCCGGCCGGCGGCGCGCGGGAAGCTCGTCGACTTCGTGCTCGTGATCAGCGTCGGCGTCCTCGTGCTCCTCGTGGTGGGGCTGAACCTCGCGGTGCAGCTCGTGTTCAGCGTGGCCCAGCGGTTCGCCGACTGGCTCGGCGTCGGCGAGGGCCTCGTCGGCTTCTTCAGTCGCAACAGCGTCCCGGTCGTGCTCTCGATGATCATCGTGATGCTGCTCTACCGGTTCGTCCCGGCAGGCCGACCCCGGTTCCGCGCAGCCCTCGCGGGCTCGCTCGTGACGGCGCTCCTGATGTTCGGGATCTCGCTGCTCTCGTTCTTCCTCTTCAGCAAGGTCACGCAGCTGTCGGTCGTCTACGGATCCCTCGCCGCGGCGCTCGTGTTCCTGTACACCGTCTACCTCTACGCCACGGCGCTGCTGGCGGGTGCCGCCTTCGCGGCCGCGTGGGCGCTCCCTCCCGGCGGCCCGGGCGACCCGATCGGGGAGCAGGTCAAGCGGGCGGTCATCGGGCTCTTCGTCCACCCGGACGAGCGGGAGGGGCGCACGCTCGACGACGAGCACGCCGACACGGACGCCAGCACGCCGCCGGAGAAGCCTCCGGGGCGCGTATCACTCTGAGCCCGCGAAGGCGAGCCCGGCCAGCGCCGCCGCCTCCTCCACCGCTCCGACGAGCCGCTCCGGGTCCCCGTCGAGCGCCTCCAGCGCGTCCCTGTCGAGGAGCTCGACGAGACCGGCATCGGTCTCGGCGAGCACGACGGGTGCCTTCCCCTCCGTCGCATCGGCGATCACCGGCGGCCGCTCGTCGAGGTGCAGGAGGTCGAATGGGACGGGGAGCCCGGAGCGGCACGCTCGCGACGAGCGCTTCTCGAGCGGCGACCACCCGTGCGTGATCTCGCAGAGCGCGCAGTGACGCCGACCGAGCATCCTCCCGACGACGTACGTGACCTCGCCGCGGAACGTCCCCTCGGCGTCGTAGACGCCGATCAGCCTCCGGATCCCGGCCATCCGGACACCGTAGCGAGGGGCGCCGGCGGGACGACGGGGTCAGGCGGCCGTCGCGGCCGCCGGCTTCCCGGCCGCACCGACGCCCAGGCCGAAGGAGAGCCGCCGCAGGAGGTCGTTGAGCTCGTGCTGCTCGGCTTGCGTCAGCGCGGCGGCGAACGCCTGCTCCCGCTCGGCCTGTGCCGCCACCGCCTCCTGCCAGAGCCGGGAGCCGGTGTCGGTGAGCTCGACGAGCACCCCGCGGCGATCGTTCGGATCCGGCTGCCTCTGCACGAGCCCCGCCCGCTCCATCTTGTCGAGGCGCGCCGTCATCCCACCGCTCGAGAGCTCGCAGATCGATGAGAGCTTGCCCGGCGAGGCACGGTACGGCGACCCCTCATAGCGAAGCACGCCGAGCACGCGGAACTCACCCCAGCTGATGCCGAATCGCTCGAGCGTCTCCTCGTGGGTCCGCTCGAGGTGTCGGCCGAGGCGGTACAGCCGCTCGACGATGCCCTCGACCTCGAGGTCGAGACCGGGCATCTCACGGCCCCATACGACGAGACGCTCGTCGATCACGTCGGGCGGTACTGGGTCTCTTCGGGACATGGGTCAATTCTCACTCAAAAGACTCTTGACGTCAAGAGTCTTTCGTGCTACCTTTCGGTCAAGCTTCTTGATACCGAGATACTTGTGATCGAAAGAAGGAGGCTACCGTGTACGAACCGACCGACATCGAGATCCGCCGCGAGGTCGCTGCCGCCCGCATGGCGAGCCTCCGGGTTGGGCCGGCGTGGGCCGACGGCGACACACCCGTCACGCGGGTCGCCTCCGTCGCGCGGCGCGTCGTCGCGCCCCTCGTCGCGGGGCTGCGCCCGGCGATCGAGATCACCCCAGTCCACACCGAGGCCCCCGGCGAGTCGGGGGCCTCGCTCGCACGGTGCGCGTAGAGGCTCCGCCCGTATCCATCGACTCCACACCGAGGCCCCCGGCGAGTCGGGGGCCTCGTTCATCCGGTGCGCGTAGAGCAGCGGTCTTTAGACTTTCGCCACGCGATTCCCGTCTTCGACCGGAGGTTCCCGTGGCTGTCCAGACCGAGCTCCCCGCCCTCGACCCGCTCGACTACCTCGCTCTCGACGCGCTGCTCGACGAGGAGGAGCGCGCGATCCGCGACACCGTGCGCCAGTTCGTGCGCGAGCACGTGCTGCCCGAGGTCGGGGACTGGTTCGAGCGCGGTGAGCTTCCCCGCGAGGTGATGACCGAGCTCGCGAAGCTCGGGCTGTTCGGCATGCACCTCGACGGCTACGGGCTGCCCGGGGCGAGCGCCGTCGCCTACGGCCTCACGTGCCTCGAGCTCGAGGCCGGCGATTCGGGCGTCCGCAGCGCCGTGTCCGTCCAGGGGTCGCTGGCGATGTATGCGATCTGGCGCTGGGGCTCCGAGGAGCAGAAGGAGCGCTGGCTTCCGGCCATGCACACCGGGGAGGCGATCGGCTGCTTCGGCCTCACCGAGCCGGACGCCGGCTCGGATCCCGGCTCGATGCGCACGCACGCGCACCGCGAGGGCGGCGACTGGGTCCTGAACGGGGCGAAGATGTGGATCACGAACGGCACGATCGCGGACGTCGCCGTCGTGTGGGCCAGGACCGACGACGACGAGATCCGCGGGTTCCTCGTCGAGAAGGACATGCCCGGGTTCAGCGCGCCGGAGATCCACAAGAAGATCTCGCTTCGCGCGTCGGTGACGTCGGAGCTCGTGCTCCAGGACGTGCGGGTGCCCGACGAGAACGTGTTCCCGGAGATCCGCTCGCTCCGTGGCCCCCTCTCCTGCCTGAACGAGGCGCGCTACGGCATCGTCTGGGGGTCGGTCGGTGCCGGACGTGCGTGCTTCGAGGCGGCGCTCGAGTATGCGAAGGAGCGCATCGTCTTCGGCAAGCCGATCTCCGCGTATCAGCTGACCCAGCAGAAGCTGGCCGAGATGGCCCTCGAAGTGAACCGGGCGGGCCTCGTCGCGCTCCACCTCGGCCGCATGAAGGACGCCGGGACGTTGCGCCCCGAGCACGTCTCGCTCGGCAAGCTGGGCAACGTGCGCGGTGCGCTCGACGTCTGCCGGAGCGCTCGCTCCGTGCTCGGGGCGAACGGCGTCACGCTCGAGTACCCGGTGATCCGCCACATGAACAACCTCGAGTCGGTGCTCACCTACGAGGGGACGCACGAGGTGCACACCCTCGTCGTCGGGCACGCGGTCACCGGTCAGCCGGCGTTCCGGTAGAGGCGACGTGGCGGCCGAGGCGCCCGCTCGTCCAACCGCGTAGCACCGCGCTGCCGAGAAGCTCCGGGCCGCCATCCTCGAGGGAGAGCTGCGCCCGGGGCAACGGATCAGCCGGGAGCCGTGGGCGGAGCGCATCGCCGTCAGCCTGATCCCGCTGCGCGAGGCGCTGCGCGGCCTGGCGGGGGAGGGTCCCGTCACGTATCGGCCGCGGCGGGGCTGCGTCGTCACGGAGCTCGACGTCACCGACCTCGAGGACGTGTACGCGCCGCGGCGCCTGCTCGAGACCGAGGCGATCCGACGCGGCGTCCCGCTCGCCGCGGACGCCGATCTCGCGCGCCTGCGCGACGCCGGCCGAGCGTGCCGCGCTGCGGCCGGCCGGGGCGATCTCGCCGGCCGACTCGACGCCAACCTCGCGTTCCACGACGCGCTCCACGCGCTCGCGCGGAGCCGTCCACTCGTCCGTCTGCTCGACCAGCTCTGGGACTCGACCGAGGCCCACCGGGCCCTCTACTCCTCGCTGCCCGGCAAGGCCGCCGAGGCCGACCGCGCCCGCGACGCGATCGTCGAGGCGGTCGTGGCGCTCCAGGACGCACACTGCGGGCGGGCGCTCGAGCGTCTCCGCGGCTCCCTCGCACCCCGAGCGTGCATCTCCCGGCACCCCCGGAAGGGGTACGGGAGACCAGCACCGGCCACCGATACCGACAACATGACCTGGACCGAGCTCGAAGAGCAGTGGCTGCGCGACGGGCGGCACGTCTACTTCGCGCCGGACGACGAGGACGGCATCGAGGCCTTCGAGAAGCACCTTCGCCGCAAGCGGCTCCGGTTCGTGGTGGCCACCCGTTCCGAGGTTCCGGCGGTGGTCTTCGCGCGGCCCCCACGGGCGAAGCGCAGCACGTCGGCCGCGCGGCGCAAGCAGGCGGCCTGACCGCCCCGCGCAGGCGGGCGGCCTACCCCGGGAAGACGATCACGCTGCGGATCCCGTCCTGCGCCTCCATGAGGTCGAACCCGCGGTTCACCTCGTCGAGCGACAGGTGGTGGCTGATCAGCGACTCGACGTCGATCTCCCCGTCGAGCCAGCGGCGCACGAACTGCGGGACCTGCGTCCGCCCCTTCACCCCGCCGAAGGACGACCCGGTGACGCGACGCCCCGTGATCAGCAGCCGCGGGACGATGTCGAGCGTCTCCCCCTTGCCGGCCACCCCGGCGATGGTCGCCAGGCCCCACGCCTCCCGCGCCGCCTCGACGGCCTGGCGCATGACGGTGACGTTTCCGGTCGCCTCGAACGTGAAGTCCACCCCGAAGCCGTCGGTCTCGGAGCGGATCCAGTCGACGATGCCGTCGCCCGCCGTCAGCGTGTCGGTCGCGCCGTGATGACGCGCCATCTCGAGCCGCTCGTCCGAGAGGTCGACGGCGATGATCCGGCCCGCACCCGCGAGGCGGCAGCCGATCACCGCACCGAGCCCGACGAGACCGCACCCGAAGACCGCGCAGGTCGCACCCGGCTCGACCCGCGCGGTGTAGAGCGCGGCGCCGATGCCCGTCGAGAGGCCGCACGCGAAGGGCGCACACCCCTCGAGCGGCGCTGCAGGATCGACCTTCGCGAGCGCGATCTCCGGCATCACCGTGTGCTCGGCGAACGTCGACGTCCCCATGAAATGGCGTAGCGGCTCTCCGTTCCTGGAGAAGCGCGTGCTCCCGTCGGGGAGGTAGCCGAGGCCCTGCTGATCGCGGATCGCGACGCAGCGGTTCGTACGGGGGCTCCGGCAGTGGACGCACTCGCCGCACTCCGGTGCGAACAACGTCACGACGTGATCCCCCGGCTCGACGAGCGTGACGCCGGGGCCAACCCGCTCGACCACACCGGCCCCTTCGTGCCCCAGGACACACGGCGCGTACCCCGTCGGGTCGGCACCCGACGCGGCATACAGGTCCGTGTGGCAGACCCCACACGCGACGAGGCGCACGAGGACTTCCCCCGCACGGGGCTCCTCGAGGTCGACCTCCTGCACGACGAGGGGCTTGCCGAACTCCTCGAGCACGGCGGCACGGGTCTTCATGCGTGATCTCCTCCGGGTCGGATACCGTCGATCGTAGTCGAGCGTGCACGCGCGGCTCGGAGCACAACCGAGAATGGACGATCGAGCGACGGAGACGACGGGCGTGGACGCGGAGGGCACGCCGGGAGCGGCGCGCGCACCCGCCGCGGAGCGCCTGTCCGACGACCCCGACGCCCTGTCCCTCGCCGCCGCGCTCGACGAGCTCTCGGCCCGACCCGTCCGCGACACACGCGCGTCGCGGACGGCGGCGCGCGGCGTCGGACTTCTCCAGCGCGCCGTCTCCTGGGGCCCGTTCGGCCGGGTCGCCGAGATCGCGTGGCGGGTCGGACGCCGTGACGCGTCGATCGCCGGCAGCGTCCTCGCGGCGGCGATCGCCTACCGCATCTTCATCCTCTTCCTGCCGCTCGGCTTCTTCCTCGTCGCCGCCCTCGGCACCTACGCCGACGCGTCGGCGACCGAGCCGAGCGAGGTGCTGGAGACCGCCGGGATCGTCGGATACTTCGCGGACTCGATCGCCGACGCATCGGGAGCGATTACGGGCCTCGGCCGGGTGATCGCGCTCGTCGTCTCGGGCACGCTCGTGCTCTACGAGACGTTCCTACTGCTGCGGACGCTGCGCGTCGTCTCGGCGCTCGCCTGGCGCGTCCACGCCCCCGCGTTCACGAGGCCGCTCGCACCGACGCTCGGGTTCCTCGGCCTGACGGCGGCCGCCGTCGTGGCGGCGCAGGCGATGTCGCCCCTCAAGGCCTCGCTCGGCGACACGACGGGACTGGCGCTCGGGCTCGCCCTCCTGCTCGTGCTGCCCGCCTACTGGCTGGCGATGTCCGCGTGGCTCCTCCCCCACGCCGCTCGTCGGTGGGTCGACCTGCTGCCCGGAGCGATCCTGTTCGGTGGTGGATTCGCAGCGCTCCACGTCTTCTACGCGCTCGTCCTCTTCCCCTGGCTCGACCGGAAGGAAGAGGCGTACGGGGTGCTCGGCGTCGCCGCCGGGCTCCTGTTCGGCTTCTTCCTCACCGGGCGCACGATGGAGCTGGCCGCGTCGCTCAACGCGGTGCTCGTCGAACGGCGCGCCGACCGCAGCTGAGACTCAGCCCGTCGCGAGTGCCGCCGCGAGCGCCGTCAGCGTCTCGGGGCCGGCGACCCCGTCCGCCGAGAGCCCCTCTGCCGTCTGGAAGGCGACGACCGCAGCCTGGGTGGCGGGGCCGTAGTCGCCGTCGATCGCACCCGGGTCGTAGCCGACGGTCTTCAGGGCCTGCTGCAGCGCCTGGACCTCGGTGCCGCTGTCGCCGGGGCGGAGCGTGACGCCCTGCGGCACCGTCGTGTCGCCGGTCGGAGTGGTGGGCGAGGTCGACGGCGTCGTGTCCGTCGGCGTCGTCGTCGTCTCCGGAGCGGTCGTCGTCTCGGAGGTCGTCGTCGGTGCCGTCACGGTCGTCTCCGAGCCCGCCTGATCCGTGTCCGAGTCCGTCAGCGCCTGCGCGACGAGCACGCCGCCGACGATGAGGGCGATCGCGGCGACGAGGGCGACGATCGCGACCCACGGGCCGACCGGCGGGCGGCGTCGCGGCGACGGCGGCGGGGGAGGCTCGCTGTCCTCCCACACGATCGTCTCGGGCTCGGAGAAGTCCGTCCCCGGGACCGCGAACCAGTCGTCCTCGTCACCGGGCGTGACGAGGTCGTCGCGCTCGTCGTTCATACCTGCACGCTACCGTCCCCGAGCGCCGGCGACCAGTCGGCACGGCGACGGACGAGCGGGACGCCGTGCCGTCGGGCCGGCGCGGCGGGCACACGGGGCCGTCTCGCGCGGCTCGCCGCCGGGCGTCGACGCGGGCGAGGCCTCCGTCGGTCGCCTCAGCCCTGGCCGTGCCGGAGCGTCCCGACGTCCGCCATCACGTCGAGGTAGAGCTTGCCCCCCTCGATCACGTACGTGCGCACGTCCGCGAGGTCACGGAGGTACTCGTCGCTCAGGGAGCCCTCCTCGCACCGGGCCCGTGTCAG